>NZ_JASHIT010000010.1:0-141156 GCF_030733595.1 Halomonas sp. MMSF_3323
AGAGTAGGTCATCGTCAGGCATTTATTCAGAAGAAGCCCAATTCCGAGAGGAGTTGGGCTTTTTCGTACGCATGGGGAAGACCCCCCTCTTTATATGTGGGGCCGCGCCGATAACCCCCTCGGCGCGGTCCGGCCGCTCGCAAGCTCGCGTCGTTCGTCACCCCTTGCAGCTTCGCTGCAAAAGCTCGGGGTGACTCACCCCCATGCGAGAGATAAGCTGCCTTGTTTCTAGTACAACTCCGGATACCGGAATTTTCCACAAGGTTAAGCTCGCTTTCTATAAGCGGGCGCGGGACGATAACCCCCTCGACGCGGTCCGGCCTGGTTCTTCTCAGGGGAAGGCTCGCGTCGTTCGTCCCCCCTTGCAGCTTCGCTGCAGTTCTTTTGAAGAGCGTCGGGGTGACTCACCCTGATGCGAGGGCGCTGTTGTTTGTGTGACGCCCGGAGGTCGTATACCCCTCCAGTGGCATGCTGGCATGACCGGAAAAAGACTCAAGCGTTGAACCATCGCGCTGTTCAGGGGGTGGTCATGCGGCGTCGACATTGTCATGCTTTTTTTTACGACACGCCTGGAACGGGTTCCAGGCGCGTCGCCGGGTTCGATTCGCGCATGAGGCGCGGTGAACCCTTTCCCTTCAGCCACAGAGCTGTCATGAAATCGCGGAATCCTCCGTGCTTCCTTCATGCCCATCAGGGCGCCATTCATCTTTCCCAAAAGGAGAGTCCGACAGCCTGACCCTAGTCTGCTGTCGCTACCCACCACATGAGTCATACCACCGCTTCCTCCGACTCGCGGGCTTCTTCGGCCGGTTCTCGACTGGGTGATCCCATCGTGCTCATCTTGAGCATCGGCTTCATCATGGGCTTCGTCGCCCTGTCTGTGTACGACATCGAGATGGTTGCCAACGGCATCTCTGCAGGCTTCGCCTGGACCGCCAAGACCCTGGGCAGCTATTTCCAGCTGTTGTTGCTGGCGACCTTCTTCATCGCCATGGGCATCGCCGTGTCTCCCAGCGCCAAGGCGCGTATCGGCAATCTCGAGACGCCAGAGATCAGTACCTTCAAGTGGCTGTCGATGATCATGTGCACGCTGCTCGCGGGCGGCGGTGTGTTCTTCGCCGCCGGTGAGCCGGTCTATCACTTCGTGGTGACGCCGCCGGCCTTCGACAGCGAAGCCGGGACGGCCGAGGCCATTTCAGGGGCTCTGGCCCAGTCGTTCATGCACTGGGGGCTGCTGGCCTGGGCCGTGCTGGGTACGCTGGCGTCGGTGGTGCTGGCTCATGCCCACTACGTCAAGGGACAGCCGCTGCAGCCGCGGACCCTGCTGTATCCGGTGCTGGGCGAAAAGGTCATGAAGGGGCCCTTCGGTGGCCTGGTCGACGCTCTGTGCGTGATCGCCGTGGTGGCGGGTACTGTCGGCCCCATCGGTTTCCTGGCGACTCAGGTCAGCTTCGGTTTTCATGAGCTGTTCGGTGTCAGTGAAGGCTACAGCACCCAATTGATGGTGCTTGCTGCTCTGGGGGTGGTGTACGTGACCTCGGCGGTCACCGGAATCCACAAGGGGATCCAGATCCTCAGCCGCTTCAACGTGTTTCTGGCTCTAGCGATCGCTGCGACGATCTTTATCCTGGGACCGACGCTGTTTCTGACCGATGCCTTTACCCAGGGGGCGGGCGCCTATCTGAGCTCGTTCTTCGAGATGGCGACCATGACCACCCAGACCGCACCGGACTGGTGGATGCAGTGGTGGACAGTGTTCTTCTTTGCCTGGTTTATCGGTTACGGCCCGCTGATGGCGATCTTCGTCGCTCGGATTTCTCGTGGACGCTCCATCCGGCAGATGATTCTGGCGGTGGCGGTGATGGCGCCTGTGGCTACCATGATCTGGTTCACCCTGCTGGGGGGTTCCGGCATCTACTATCAACTGAGCGGTGCCATCGATCTGACCGAGGCGTTGAACAACTTCCAGTTTGATGTCGCGACCCTGACCGTGGCCCAGGCGCTGCCCGGCGGAAGCCTGATGGCCATGGCCATCCTGCTGTTGACCACCATCTTCGTGGCGACGACCGGTGACTCCATGAGCTACGCCATTTCCGTGGTCGGTGCCGGTCACGACGAGCCCAACGCACTGGTTCGTGCCTTCTGGGGCATCGCCATGGCGCTGATGGCTGCCATTCTGCTGAGAATGGGTGCAGGCCAGATCAGTGCCCTGCAGCAGTTTATCGTGATCACCGCTATCCCGGTGTCGCTGGTGCTGCTGCCGACATTGTGGACGGCCCCTCGGGCGGCTCGTCAGATGGCCAAGGAGCAGGGCATCCTGTAATCGGGACATCGCCTCTGTTTGCCGCGGCCTGATGGCTCTGAAGGTTGAGTCCTGATGGCGGCCTCCGCTCCATTGTCTGCCCCCGACGCTTGCGTCGGGGGCAGTTTCGTATATGGCACAGCCGTCCGGCAGTGGCTACCGGATCGGCAAGTTGTGCGTCTTTCCACGCGAGCTTGTCTCAGCGTACCGGGTGTGTCGCACCTGGTGCGTCAAGCTGACCTTCGAGGCAGGGGGAAGGGCCGCGCGACTCGTCGCCAGGCGCCGTGACTGCTACCATGATCGACTTTCGTCGATCCTCTGGAGTGCCCCCGTGAATCTAACCACGCCGGCCCTGCTGTTTCCCGCCATTTCATTGCTGTTGCTGGCCTATACCAACCGCTTCCTGACCCTGGCCGGACTGATCCGCAAGCTGGCGGAGCAGGTAAAGGAGGGGGAAGAGGATCACGTCACCCAGATCCGACTACTGCGCCGGCGCATCTCGCTGACCAAGCGAATGCAGATCGCCGGGGTCTTCAGCTTCCTGCTGTGTACCCTGTCGATGTTTGCGCTGTTCCTGTCATGGACGCCGCTGGGTATGCTGCTTTTCGGCATCAGCCTGGCATCGCTGTCGATATCCCTGGTGTTTTCGTTGTGGGAGGTGGTGATCTCCACCAACGCCCTGAATGTTCAGTTGAAGGATATCGAACTGACCGCCGAGGGACGCGCCGGACTCGACTGGAGAAAGAGAACCTTTACCCATGACGCCTGATCAAATCCTTCTATTCTGTCGCCCGGGGTTCGAGCCGGACCTGGCCGCCGAGCTTACCGACCGCCTGCACGCTGAGTTCCTGGCCGAAGGCGAGGGCGCCAGCGTCGAGCCCCTGATGGAGGAGGGGCTGGTCAGGGTCAGCATGGACGGCGAGCACCCGGCCAATGACTTGCATCGTCGCCTGCGTCTCGACGAGCTGGTATTTGCCCGTCAGTCGTTGCTGGCCCTGCCGGAGCTCTCGCTGTCCCGGGACGATCGACTCTCGCCCATCTTCGAGCAGCTCAAGGCCTGTGGCTGGAGCTTCGAGTCGATCTGGCAGGAGACCCCGGATACCAACGAGGCCAAGGCGCTGAGTAGCCTGTTGAAGGCGTTGGAACGCCCGCTCAACTCCCAGCTCAAGAAGCGTGGTGCCTTGCGGCGCAAGGCGGGAGGACGACGGCTGCACCTGGTCTGGCGTGACGGTGACCGGGTCCAGCTGGCGATGAGCTTTCCCGGCAATCGCAGTGAATTCCCCGGCGGCATTCGACGTCTGCGCTTCCCCCACGCTGCGCCAAGCCGATCGACCTTGAAGCTCGAGGAGGCCTGGCATGAATTCGTGCCGCGTGACGAGTGGGACGAGCGGCTCGGGGAGGGCATGCAGGCGGCGGATCTTGGTGCTGCCCCGGGGGGCTGGACCTGGCAGCTGGTGCAGCGGGGGATGCAGGTCTACGCCATCGACAATGGCCCCATGGACAAGGCCCTGATGGCCAGCGGCATGGTCGAGCATCTGCGTGAGGATGGCTTCGTGTGGGAGCCGCCGATGCGCCTGGACTGGCTGGTCTGCGACATCGTCGACAAGCCCTCGCGCGTCATCACCATGATGGAGCGTTGGCTGTTGCAGCGCTGGTGTCGCGAGGCGGTGTTCAACTTGAAGCTGCCGATGAAGAAGCGCTGGGAGGAGGTATCGCTGTGTCTTTCCGGCCTCGCGTCACGCTTGCAGGAGGCCGGGGTTCGGGCCGAAATACGCTGTCGTCACCTCTATCACGACAGGGAAGAGGTCACCGTGCACGTTCGCCTCGATTGAGGCGGCGACACGGGCAGCAGATGGGCGTGGGTCAGTAGGCCGGTTCGAAGATCCGGACGTTCTCTGCCTCGGTCAGCAGCGGCTGGACGTGCTGCATCACTCTTTCTCGGGCCTCGCTGTTGTACCATGCCTTCCAGGCGCGCAGATCGCGCCACTTGGTGATCATCAGACGGCGGTCGGAGCGTCCTTGTTCGACCAGGCTCTCGCCGCCGAAGAAGCCATCGGCGCCCAGCGACTGGCGCATGGCCTCTCGTGCGGCCTGCTCGTATTCTTCTTCCAGGCCCGGCATGATGCGGCGCTCGATGATGATCTTGATCATGCTTTCACTCCAACTCCGAGGTATTGATGGTGGATTCTTCCGATGCGCTGCCCGCAAGCGACAAGGAACTGGATACCAGCGGTCTGTTCTGCCCTGAACCGATCATGATGATGCACAACGCGGTGCGGGACATGAGTCCTGGCCAGGTGCTCAAGGTCACGGCGACAGATCCGGCGACCACCCGAGATGTGCCCAAGTTCTGCCAGTTTCTCGGGCACGAGCTGGTGGAGCATCGCAGTCTTGAAGATGGCTCGCACTTCTACTTTATCCGGCTGGGATAAGATTGCCGAGGGAGGGGACTCAACGCTTGAGCCCCCTCCCTGGTGATGACGCTGATCCTGACGCTCCTTCCGACGCTCCTTCTTACGTTATGGCGCGGCTTCCTCATCGTCGTCAGGCATGACCATCATGGCCAGAGCTTCCAGCGTCGCCGGGTCTTCCTGGCGAATACGATTGGCGATCTGGCGCTGGAAGAAGTACACCACCCGGTGTCGGCTGTGGCCCGGGTAGAGGCAGGCGTCGCCGGGCAGTACCGGGACGGTTTCGATCAGGTTCTCGTCGGCCAGCAGGGACTCGATGGTGCCATCGCTGTACAGGCGCCAGCCGAAGACCTGCTTGAGCTGCCAGGGCGCGCCTTCCTCGTCCATGCACAGGGCGTGGGTACCCTGATGATCCGGCAGGCTCTGGATCAGGGTGGTTTCGCGGGTATCCTCGTATTCGAAGTAGGCCGCCGCGTGGGCCAGTTCCATTTCCTTGTGTTCCGGGGGCTGGTCGAACAGCTCCTCGGTTTCCGGATCACGGTAGCCGACGAAGTGACCGTGGTCCGGATCGTCGAGCTGCTCGCATGGCGTCAGCGACTCCATCCACGGGACCAGCCCGACAATATCGCCGTTCTCACGCATCCCCCAGGCCAGTATCGGCATGCCGTACAGGGTATCCGGGTGCGCGTCGAGTCGGTACACCATCTCCAGTCCATCGAGCTCCGGGGCCAGGCGAACCAGGCGTCTGCGGGCCAGTTGGCGTTGGCGCATGCTCTCCAGGTCGATGACCCGAGCGGGGCGGGGTGACAGTGGAATGCCCATGATCTCCCTCCAGCGGCTGCTTGCTTACGGCATCGCATCTCGGCCCGGGGCCGGACGCTGCGCTCTACGTCCCTGTTCTCATCAATAGCACAGACTCATCAACTAGCGTAAGTCCTCGTGGGTATCACAGCGTTGACGCCATTGCTGACGCAACCACAGGTGATCGTCTCGTACGCGCACGAAACTTGCCAGTGGCGTGGTTTCGGCTTCGAGCTCGAGCCATTGCCGGCGGTAGCCCTGAAAGGCCTGGCTGCCCGCCACATGGGCGTCCAGCAGTCGGTCCATGCCTGCGAACCAGCGTAGCGCCTGCGTCTCGAGGCGCTCAAGTGACGCTAGGGTGTCGCCTTCCTCGGGCAGCGTCGTCGTCTGTGAACATGCCGCATCAGCGCCGGTCCGGTCGTTGTCTGAGCCATGGCGGGAGGCGAGGGCGCGCTCTAGCAGTCGACTGGCTTCCTCGAGGCGTTGGCTTGCCAGCATCAGGGCGCGCATCAGCTCGGCACTCAGTGGACGATCCCGCAGGGTGGCAAGCGCCTGTTCCAGTGGCCCGGACTCTGGCGTCCACTGGCGGTCGAACTGGTGGATGACCGCTTCGTTCAGATAGCCAAGCGCCGCAAGCTGCTCGTCGACCGCCGAGAGTTCGTCGAGAGGCAGGGGAGAGCTTGCCCGCGAGAAGCTGCCGGTCCACTCCTCGGAGGAGACCAGGGCGTTGTAGCTGGCCAGCGGTAGCTGGCGTGTCTTGATGTCGGTCAGGCGAGCCAGGCGCTGGCGGTCACCCTCGGCCAGGGCGTCGGCGGCCTCGGCGTTCCAGCAGGCGCTGAGGCGGCGCCACAGACGCAGCTCGTAGAGCCAGCGCTGGCTGGGGGCGGCGGTCTTGCCAAGCTGGTTGTTGCGCTCGGCGACCAGGTTGGCGATATGGCAGCCGCGCAGGGCAAAGACGTCGAGCATGCCTTCCCTGATCGGCGGGATCTCCAGCGTCAACTGACGGCGTTCGGGGAAGTCGCCGATGTTTGCCACCGGCGCGGGCTCCGGTGGTGGCTGGTCGAGTGCCTTGGCTAGCCGCTGTTGATAGGCCAGCAGATCACGTTCCAGCGCCGAGTCGCCACAGCCCACCAGCAGCGACAGGCAGGAGGTGAGCAGCAGCCGCCACCGGCCAGGACGAAAGCCGTTCATGCTCAGCCGTCCTCCGCGCGCCTGGCAACGCTTCGGGCCTTGCGCCGGAAGCGCTCACCGAGCAGCAGCGCGGCGACGGTCAGCCCCGCGATCAGCCCGATCCAGTAGCCGTGTACCCCCATCGGTTCGATCCAGTCGCCAACCCCGTAGCGTCCCAGCAGGTGGCCGCCGCCGAGGCCGACCAGCCAGTACGCCAGCAGGGTGATGAACATGATCACCCGGGTATCCTTGTAGCCGCGCAGGGCGCCGGCGAGGGCCACCTGCAGGGAATCCGATACCTGATAGAGCATCGCCAGCCCCACCAGCGACAGGGTCAGTGCCTGGACCTCGACGTTATGGGTGTAGAGCCCGACGATGGTCTCCGCCGTCAGCCACAGCAGCAGGCTGTTGAACAGCGCCACCAACAGCGCGATCAGGATGCCGTTCCAGGCCACCAGTCGCGCCAGCCGAGGGTCGCCACCGCCGAGGGTGTTGCCGACCCGCACCGTCAAGGCCATACCCAGTGACAGCGGCAGCATGAACAGTACCGAGGTGTAGTTGAGCGCCACCTGGTGAGCGGCCACCACGATCTCGCCGAGGCTTGCGATAAACAGCGCGATCAGGGTGAACAGGGTGACCTCGACAAAGATCGCCACACCGATGGGAACGCCCACGTAGAGCAGTTCGGCGATCATCCGGGGATTCGGACGGGTGGGCGAGTGCCACAGTTCGATACTGCCATAGGCGCGGCTCTTCTGGGTGTAACGGACCATCGCCAGGGTCATCACCCACATGGCGATGGCGGTGGCGATGCCGCAGCCATAGGCGCCCAGTGCCGGCAGGTCGGCCAACCAGCCGGGGGTGGCGTCGCCCAGTAGGCGAGTAAAACCGTCGCCACCGTAGATCAGCACATAGTTGCTGGGAATATTCACGGCCAGCCCGATCAGGCTGATCCACAACGCCGGCCGGGTATGATTGACCCCGTCGGAGAACGCTCGCAGTGCCAGAAAGATAGCGACGCCGGGCATTCCGAAGGCCACTGCGCCAACATAGTCACGCGCGCGTTCTGCCACTTCCGGCGGCACTTCCATCCAGGCGAATACCGGCGCCACCGCCAGGCGCAGCAACAGCGCCGAGACCAGCCCCAGTACCAGGCCCACCCACAGCGCCTGGTGCACGTTGGGGCGAATGCCCGCCTGGCGCCCGCCCCCCAGCAGCTGGGCGACGATCGGCGTCAGCCCCATCAGGGTTCCGGTCATGAACAGCATCAAGGGCATCCACAGACTTGCACCGACGGAGACCGCGGCGAGGTCGGTGGCGCTCTGGCGGCCAGTCATCATGATATCGACGACGCTCATGCCGGCCTGGGCCAGTTGGGCACCACAGATGGGCAATGCCAGACGGATCAAGGGCCAGCTCTCGCGGCGGCTGGTGGCGCCGAGGCCGGTGGGGAAAGGACGCACGTTGGTGGGCTCCATGCAAAGAATACGGGCTTCTTGCCCTGGTGCCTTGAGTCAGCGGGCCGCTGTCGGGACAGACGGCCAAGAGGTGATCGCCGGGCAAGCGCCGACTCGGGACACGGGGTACCGTGAGAGTGTACCAGCGATGCACCATCTTGGCGCCGCAGGCCCTGGTGCCAGAGTGCGAAGGCCGAGCGCCGTCATCGGTGTCTGGTCAATCAAACCAGCGATGTCGCCAGAATCGAATGCTTCGAGAGTTTGGCTGTGCGCCAAGCCTTGGTATCCTTGCCGGCTCGCGCCAATCGGCATCGGCCACTGTTCTCGCCAGGCGGGTTCGGCAATCGTTGTCGGCAGGCGCCCTTGGCAAGCGCCCTCGCCAACATCGCTCGGTAGTGGCGCGCGGGAACAGCCTGCCGCCGCTTTTGACAAACGCCCGAACTGAAGGAGCCCTTGTGGAGCACCGCCTGGAAGACGTGATCGAACTGTTCGATGGGCTGTTTCTGGGCCCCTGCAATACCCGTCTGGTGCGTGGCGGTGATGAGCCCCTGTATCTGCCCGCCGACGAACAGGTGCCCTGGCATCGGGTGATCTTTGCGCGGGGCTTTTTTGCCAGCGTACTGCACGAGGTCAGCCACTGGTGTATCGCCGGGCCGCGTCGGCGACTACTGGAAGACTACGGCTACTGGTACGAGCCTGACGGTCGCAGCGAGATGCAGCAGCAGGCCTTCGAGAAGGTCGAGGTGGCGCCCCAGGCGCTGGAGCGCATCTTCAGCGAGGCGGCCGGGCTGACCTTTCACGTCAGCGTCGACAACCTCGGCGAGGTGGAGGTCGATCGTGAAGGCTTCGCCCGACGGGTGGCCGAGCGTGCCCGCCGTTACCGTGACGAAGGACTGCCGCGCCGTGCGGCAGCCTTCGAAGCGGCGCTGCGCGGCTTCTATCGGCAAGGGCTGGCGTTGAGCGAGGCGATCGAGCTTGGACGAGAGCAGCTCGAGCCTGCCATCGCCTGATGGCGTCGGTCACTCGATGACGTCAAGATCATCGGGTAGCAGCACCCTGCCATCATAGTCGGCTCGAACCTCGTCAAGCACGCTCTCCCGCGGGGCCGAGTAGTGCAGAACATGGGTCAGCACCAGGGTGCCGGGACGCGCTTCCCGGGCCAACTCTGCCAGTTCATCGCTCAGCGTGTGGGCGTATTGATGGTAGGCCTGCCACTGCGGTGACAGTTGTTCCCACCCCTGACGGCTGATCACCTCGTGGATCAGTACGTCTGCGCCGCTTGCCTGGCGACGCACTTCCTCGGAAAGCGACGTGTCACCCGAGATCACCAGGGTCAGGTCATCGGTGACGACCTTGTAGCCGTAGGCCTGCTCCCAGTCTCCATGAGTTACCCCGAAGGCGTGGATGCTGATGCCGGGTGACTCGTGGACCAGCCCCTCCTTCTCGATTTCGGTCACCAGGGCCCTGGCCGCCGCAGGATTGGTGACAGGACTCTTGTCGGCCAGGCGCGTATTGGTGTCCTCGGCCAGCATGGTGTAGACCCCTTGGCTCATGGCCTCGGTACCCACCGGGCCGACCACCGAGATGGGCTGCTCGCGGCGCCACCAGTAGGTGCCGAGCAGTTCCGGGTAATCCAGTACATGGTCGCTGTGGAGGTGGGTCAGAAACAGCCGCTCGATGTTCACCGGGGCGAGCGCTTCGATGCCCATTCGCTCCTGGGCCTGGCTGGCGCGCTCGACGACGCCGGGGCCAACATCGAAGAGATAGGCCTCGCCATCATGGATGACCGCGACCCCGGAACCGGCCCGCTCCCCGTCGGGTACCGGGGTGCCGGTGCCCAGCATCACGATACTGGTGTCGGCCTGGGCGGAGGTGGACAGGGTTGCGCTGAAAAGGGCTGCGCTGGCCAGCGCCAGAAAGGTGGCGATGGCGCGGGGGGCAGGTCGGGGTCCGGCAAGACGACGGGGCTGGGCAAAAGACGTGGCAATGGTCGTGGCAATGTTCGTGGCAATGTTCGTGGCAATGGGCATGGGCTCACTCTCTCGAAGCTTGTTGTTCGTATAGCGCACTTAAGTTCGATTTGTTGGGAAGAACAAGCGTGGCTCGAGAGGAGGGAGGAGACCAGTCGACCAAGGTATACCGTGACCACCAAGCGGGGGTGACGCCAGCCGCTGCTTTGCTTCGCGCCGGGAGGGGCGGTACTGCTTCGTGACCAAGCGATAGTTCGCGAGAACGCCTGAAGCCCTGGTAACAGGGTATGGAGCTATGGGAGGGCCGGTGGGAGGGCTGGCGGGAAGACTGACGGGAGGACTGGCGGGAGGGCTGACGGTCCGAGTCGCACCGTCAGCGGTCGCATTTCGTTTGCGGACTCAGTCGCTGTCGCTTAGTCGCTTGTGCAGATGCAACATTACCTCTACCTCCTGCTCCGGACGCATGGGCTCGAGGCCCAGTTCGGCAAACAGCTCGTTGCGGGCGCGCGCCCACTCGCCAGGATCCAGGTCGGGATAGAGGGATTCTGCCGGGGCCAGCTCGACGAACGGATCCAGGCCGTAGGTGTCGAACAGCCGTGAGATGGCCGCCTCGTCGTCGAATACGCCGGCGGTCAGCAGGGTGGCGTTGAAGTGATCGGTTTCCAGTTCACGGATCACGTCCAGCGGACTCACGCCGATGCTGGCCAGCTCCTCGCGGCTGTAGTCGCCGAGGGACACCGTCTCGGCATCGAGCCAGTCCTCGTCGGGCTGGATCAGGGTGTGCTTGATGCGGCCATCGTCGAGGCTCCAGGCGATGGCCAGGGGCAGATCGCCGTCGCCGCCGGTCTCCACGGCGATAAAGGCAGGCATGTCGTCCATGTCAGGACTCCTTGATATCGAAGAAGGCGCGGGCCGTCGCGGTGCTGCTGACGGCAAGCTCAGCTTCGCTTTCGCCGCGCCAGTGGGCGATCTCTCGCACGATCCAGGGCAGCAGCGCCGGCTCGTGGCGGCGCCCCTTGAGCTTGGCCGGCAGATTACGCGGCAACAGATAGGGACAGTCGGTCTCTACCATCAGTCGATTGGCGGCGATGTCGCCCACCAGATCACGTAGATGATGGCCCCTGCGCTCGTCGCAGATCCAGCCGGTCAGGCCGATGTGCAGGTCAAGATCCAGGTAGCCGTGGAGCGTCTCGCGATCCGCGGTGAAGCAATGTATCACCGCCCGTGAAATATCATCTCGCCAGGCGCCGAGGATGTCACGCATTCGGGCACCGGCGTCGCGCTCGTGCAGGAACAATGGCAGCCCCGACTCGGCAGCCAGGGCGAGTTGCGCCTCGAAGGCGCGTTCCTGTTCGGCCGGGGTCGAGAAGTTGCGATTGAAGTCGAGGCCACATTCTCCCACCGCGACCACTTGGGGCTTTTGGTGTAGCTCGGCCATGGCGGCTTCGAGCTCCGTACCCCATTCGCTGGCCTGGTGCGGGTGGATGCCGGCGGTGGCGTAAAGGCCTTCGTGGGCCTGGCACAGGGCCACCGCCTGTTCGGCATGCTCACGATCGGTACCGGTGAGAATCAGCGTCTCGACGCCGGCCGCGCGGGCACGGGCGAGGGTGGCATCGATATCGTGGGTAAAGCTCTCGTGGGTCAGGTTTGCGCCGATGTCGACCAGAGGGGCAGGCGAGTGAAAGCGCAGCGGCTCCGGCAGCGGGTTCGGCAGCGTCTCGTCTGGGGCTGGCTTGTCTGGGACGGACAACGCGGTCTCCTTGGGGCGGCTATATCGATGGAGGCGCATTGTACCTGTGTGTCGGCGGCACAACCACGTGGTGCGGTGCTCGAGGTGGCCATGTCGCTGATCGCGTGGTCTCTGATTTTGACTCTCAGGTGGGATCGGTCATGCCAGCAGGAGGGGGGCATGAGGTACACTGTCGCGATGATCAAGCGAAGAGGTGAAGCGTGACCCTGCTACGATTGGAGCAGTTGCAACTGGCCTATGGCCACCATGTGTTGCTCGACGGTGCCGACCTGGTGCTCGAGCGGGGAGAGCGGCTGGCGCTGGTGGGCCGCAATGGCACCGGCAAGTCCACGCTGCTGAGACTGGTGGCGGGCGAGAATCAGGCCGACAGCGGCACCATCTGGCGCGCCCCGGGGCTCAAGATCGGGGTGCTCGAGCAGGACCTGCCCGAGGCCAGCGGCGAGACCATCTTTGATGTGGTGGCCCAGGGCCTGCCCGAGGCCGGCGATCTGCTGTCCGAGTATCACCATCTGGTGCAGTCCGAGGATCCGGACATGAACCGCATGGCGACGCTGCAGACGCGGCTGGAGGCCATCGACGGCTGGTCGTTCCACCAGCGGATCGATGTGGTGCTGACCCGCCTGGGGCTGCCCGAAGACGCCGAGATGTCCTCGCTGTCGGGCGGCTGGCGCCGGCGGGTGGCGCTGGCTCGGGCGCTGGTCGCCGAACCTGATCTGCTGCTGCTCGATGAGCCGACCAACCACCTGGACCTGGACACCATCGCCTGGCTCGAGGAACAGCTTGCCGCCTTTGCCGGCGCGGTGCTGTTCATCACCCACGACCGCGCCTTTCTGTCGCGTCTGGCCACCGGGATCCTCGAGCTGGATCGTGGCAAGCTCGGGCGCTATCCCGGTGACTACGCCACCTACCAGGCTCAGAAGCAGCACGAGCTCGAGGTCGAGGCCCGGGAGAATGCCGAGTTCGACAAGAAACTGGCCCAGGAAGAAGCCTGGATTCGTCAGGGGATCAAGGCCCGGCGTACGCGCAACGAAGGACGGGTGAGGGCGCTCGAGCAGTTGCGCCGCGAACGTAGCCAGCGGCGCGAGCGCCAGGGCAATGCTTCGCTGACGGTAGATACCGGCGAACGCAGCGGCAAGCGGGTGGTGGAGCTGTCTCACGTCACCCAGCACTTCGAGGACGCGACGGTCATCCGTGACCTGAATATCGAGATTCAGCGTGGGGATCGTATCGGCCTGATCGGGCGCAATGGCGCCGGCAAGACCACCCTGTTGAAGATCCTGCTGGGCGAACTCGAGCCGAGCGAAGGCACGGTGCGACTGGGGACCAAGCTACAGGTCGCCTACTTCGACCAGCTCCGGGCCGGGCTCGAGCCTGAGCGCACCGTCTACGACAACGTGGCCCAGGGCAGTGATCGGGTCACGGTGGGTGGCAAGGACCGCCACGTGATGAGCTACCTGCAGGACTTTCTGTTCTCGCCGGAGCGTGCGCGTCAGCCGGTCAAGGCACTGTCCGGGGGCGAGTCCAACCGCCTGCTGCTGGCCAAGCTGTTCACCCAGCCGGCCAACGTGCTGGTGCTCGATGAGCCGACCAATGACCTGGACGTCGAGACCCTGGAGCTGCTCGAGGAATTGTTGCTCAACTTCGACGGCACCCTGTTGCTGGTATCACACGACCGCGCCTTCATGGACAACGTGGTGACCAGCGTGCTGGCCTTCGAAGGCAGGGGGCAGGTACGCGAGTACGTCGGTGGCTACAGCGACTGGGTCCGCCAGGGCGGCAAGTTGCCGCCGGCGCCCTGGGAGGGGGCAGCGCGCCAGCGGGTGGAGCCGACCGCGGATGACGCGGCACCGGCACCGGCATCCAGCAAGACGGATACGGTGGACACGGCCGCAGCGCCAGCCAAGGCCAAGCCGGTCAAGCTATCCTACAAGCTGCAGCGGGAGCTCGATGGCCTTCCGGCGGAGATCGAACGGCTGGAGTCTGAGGTTGCCGAGCTCGAGGCGGAGGCGGGCAAGCCCGACTTCTACCAGCAGCCATCCGGTGTGGTCACCGAGCGTCTGGCGTTGCTGCAGGAGACCCAGGAACGCCTCGACGCGGTCATGGAGCGCTGGATGGAACTCGAGGCCATGGCCGCCGGCGAGTAGACCCGGACGCGCTCTGGCCCCTTTGCGTGGTACCGAGGAGTCGCTCGAAAGGCGCCTCGCAAAAGGTGTCTTGCGAATGGTGTCTTGCGAAAAAAGCTCGCCCGTCCACCGCTTGGGTGGACGGGCGAGGGCAAGCTCCCGGGAATGAACGGGGCAGTGGGTGCGATCCGGTTGCCGCGAGGTGCGATCCGGTCAACCGCTGGGGTTACTCTTCGCTTTCCTTGCCGACGCGCACGGCCAGTACGTCGCACTGAGCACCATGGAGCACGCCGGTGGAGGTGGAGCCGAGCAGCAGCGCAAAGCCATGACGGCCGTGGGAGCCGACCACAATCAGGTCGACGTCGTGTTCATCGGCGAAGCGATGGATCTCGGTATCGGGCATGCCGACGACCACGTGCTGGTCGTCGCGCGCCACGTGGGCATCGGCGATCTCGGCCAGGCGCTGCTTGGCATGGTCGTCCAACTGGTCCTGGATGCTGGTCAGGTCCATGGGGATGTCGCCCCCGTAGGCAAAGCCGAGGGGCTCCAGCGTATGCATGATCGACAGCTTCGCGTGGTTGCGATCGGCGATCTGCAGGGCGCGTTCGAGGATCTTGTGGGAGTCCTTGGTGAGGTCCACGGCCACCAGCACATGACGATATTCATTGCTCACGGGACTACGCCTCCAGCGGCGGTCGGTTGAGAAAAGGTCTGTGCTTCCACTCTAGGCCGCCAGTCCCGTCAAAACAATGCTGATGATCAACGATTTTTCTGAGGAAACCGTATGTTGTGGCTGCTGATCCTGGGGGTGGTAGGAATGGTCTTTGCCCCGGCCATGTGGCTGCGGCCCACCGCCCGAGAGCGTCGTCAGGGGTCGCTGCGCCAGGTGGCGATCGAGGCGGGGGCCAGCGTCAAGCTGGAGACGCCACCGCTGCACGGCGAGACCGACAAGATGGCGGCCTATCGCTGGGTCTATCCGAGTCAGCGGCCTGGCCCACGTTTTGTGCTGGTACGCACAGAACGTGCCAGCGAGGCGCTCAAGTCGTTCGACTACGATAATGGCTGGCGCTGGCGGATTCAGCCGCTGGAGCCGTTGCCATCGGTGATCAATGCGCGACTGTCGCGTCTGCTGACCCAGCTGCCCGAGGACGCCTGCGTGGTCGAATCCAGCGACAAGGCCTTGACGCTGTGGTGGGAAGAGTCGCTGGAGGCCGACGCCTTCGGCAGCCTGGCGGCGCCTGCGACGGCGCTACGCGACGCCCTGCAGGGACGTCCGGATCGTCCCGCCGCCAATTTGCCGAACTCGCCGCCCTGATATTGGCGGCTCTAACTTGGACGATGGCGATCGACCACCCAGGATCGAACAGGGCTGCGTCAGGCTGGGTATCCGGCCCAGGTGTCAGGGTGGGCCCTGAAGGCGATCTCGGCGAGGCTCTTGCTGGGCTCGTCGTGCTCAGGTGTCAGCGCTGGCAATCGTCCGGCGTCAGCAAGGCCTGACCGTTGGCCTCGATGCGGCTGAGCATGTCGCTGAGTCTTTCCTGTTCCTGCTCGTCCAGCCCCTTGAGCATCTCTTCCCTGGCCTGTTGCACGATGGCATCGATCTTCTCGAGCAGAGGCGTCGCCTGCTTGGTCAGGTGCACGCGTTTGGTGCGGCGATCCTGGTCACAGGGACAGCGCTCGACCAGGCCCTGCTCGCAAAGCTGATCCAGCGTCCTGACCAGCGACGGCGCCTCGACGCCGATGGCCCGCGCCAGGTCGCACTGGGGCTGCCCGTCCGGCATGCGCCACAGGTGATAGAGCGTCACCCACCGCGTCTGGGTCAGTCCCAACGGTGCGAGGCGCTGATCGAGCACCGCACGCCAGATGCGTGGTGCCCGAGACAGTTGAAATCCGATGTTCTCGTTCATAGTGATCAAGATCGCAAGGCTGCAAATGATTTGATTGTCCGAACGCAGCGGCGGTAATGCAAGCCAACTCCCTCCTTTGCTTCGAAACTGCGCCTATTCTTCACTCTTCGGGGGTACAGCCGCTCCCTGGCTGTCGCTCGTTCGCGACTCACGACTCACGCCCTGTCTCACCGTTGTCGTGTTCCCCTTCATCGTCTGCTTGCGGCGCTTGCTCCTCCTTGCCCTCGCGATCACCTTTCTGTTCGGCCGGCTGCTCGCCTGCCGAATTGCTCTCCCTCGTCTCGCCGCTTTGTCCCGAGTCATCTTTCGGCTCACCCTCCGCATCCTCTTCAGCAGGGGCTGGCTCCTCGTGATTCGGCGGCTCTTGCTGGCGTGCCTTGTCGGATGCCATGTCCGGTGTCTCCTGCTGTCCCTCGGGGCGGGCGGTCAACCAGCGTAGCCTGAGGCCGGGAATGCCCGCCTGGGTATCGATGCTGGCGTCGGCGGTGGTCGCCGCCCCAGGGTCTTCGGCAACCTCGAAGCGCAGTACGCCGATACGTTGGCCGCCGGCGGTCATCACATCGATGCGCCAGCTGCCGCTGCTGGCCTTGGGGAAGTTCTGCTTGCGGGTCCAGGCGCGATAGCCCTCGGCACGTCCGCCGTAGATATTCAGCGCGATGCGGTCGACGAGTTCTCCCTCGTGGCGCCACTCGTGTACCACCTCTTCCTTCAAGCCGCGTGGCGCATGGATTGCGGTGTAGGCATAGAGCCCTCGGGACGACAGCGCCTCCGGTGTCAGCGCCATGGAGCCCTGCGGCGTGCGTGCGGCCTCGTCGAAGGCCGGCGACAGGGCGCTGCCGGACAACCACAGGGTCGCCGGCGGCACCCACACCCGGCCCAGCCAGGCGACCCCGGCCAATAGCGGCAGCAGCGCGAACATCGCCAGCCAGCGGGCAGGACTCATGGGGCGCAGCAGATGCAACAGACTCGGCAGGCTGAATACCACCATGGCCACGGCGGCCGCCAGCATGCTCTGACCGGTACTCAGGTGCAGGACCAACGGCAGGGTCACCAGCACCACCAGGAACACGCACTGGGCGTGGAACACGAAGTAGAGCCAGCGCTTGCGTTCGGCCAGTCGGTAGTAGAGCGGATCAACGATGGACAGCACCGCCATGCCAAGCATGAACAGGGTGAACAGCGCCTGACCGCTGCTCCACACCGTGGTGGCGACCAGAAAGGGCAGGGCGAAGAACAGCGTCTCCTGGTGGATCATCTGGGCGATGAAGGTGGTGACGCCACGGGGCAGGGCAGGATAGCCGCGCCGCACCATCAGGCGTCCGATCAGACTCTCCGACAGCAGCAGGGTCCAGGCCAGCAACATGCCCCCGGCCAGCAGTACGCCGAGCCATTGCTGGCGCTCGACCAGAAAGAAGCTGGCGACACCGGCAGCGAAGGCCAGCGGTGGCCACAGCCAGTGCCAGGGCCGCAGACGCGCTACCCAGGTCTCGATGAATCGCTGCGTCGCGTTGAGGGTGGTGCGCTGAGGGGGCGAGGAGGGCATGGCGTGGTCCGCGGCGGCTGGGAGGGGCATGCTATCAGTATGCTTAAACGCTGGTGAAGCGCCGCTGCATGCTTCAACGCCTCGCAAGCCCTCTAAGGTATTGGTAGGGGTTGACGGAAGTGAATCTTTGCACCAAGCTGGCGAAATCAAACGGGCGTATGAATGTCGCCTGGCCCATCGCTTGTCGGGCCCTTTCCGGATGACACGGCATGACTTCAGTGGAGATGCGTGGATGATCTATCAAGGCAATGCCATTTCGGTGGCTCGCAATGGCGACGATATCGCCACTCTGACCTTCGACTTGAAGGATGAATCGGTCAACAAGCTCTCTGGCGCGGTGATCAAGGAGCTGGGCGAAGCGCTGGACGCGGTACGCGGCGAGAGCGGCGTCAAGGGCCTGATGCTGAAAAGTGCCAAGGACGCCTTTATCGTCGGTGCCGACATCACCGAGTTTCACGCCATGTTCGGCAAGGACGAGGCGGAGATCCAGGGCATGCTCGAGCAGGTCCACGGTATCTTCAATGGCCTCGAGGACCTGCCCTTCCCGACGGTCAGCGCGATCAACGGCCTGGCCCTCGGTGGCGGCTGTGAGGTGGTGCTGTCCACCGACTTCCGCGTGATGACGCCTGACGCCAAGATCGGCCTGCCCGAGACCAAGCTCGGTATCGTCCCCGGCTGGGGCGGCTGCGTACGTCTGCCCAGGGTGATCGGCGCCGACAACGCTATCGAGTGGATCGCCGGCGGCACCGAGAACCGTGCCGACGCCTGCCTCAAGGTCGGCGCCGTGGATGCGGTGGTGTCCGCCGATGACCTCGAGGCAGCGGCGCTCGACATGCTGGCGCGAGCCAACGCCGGCGAACTCGACTTCAAGGCCCGGCGCGAGGAAAAGAACAGCGCGCTGAACCTCAATCCGGTCGAGCAGATGATGGTGTTCGAGACCTCCAAGGGATATGTCGCCGGCAAGGCCGGGCCGCACTATCCGGCGCCGGTGGAAGCGATCAAGGTGATCCAGAAGGGCGCCGGTGAAGGTCGTGCGCGGGCCCAGGCGATCGAGGCCAAGGCCTTCTGCAAGATGGCCAAGACCGACGTCTGCTACAACCTGGTCGGGCTGTTCCTCAACGACCAGGTGGTCAAGAAGAAGGGCGGCAAGTACGCCAGCAAGGCGCAACCGGTGCGCCAGGCGGCGGTGCTCGGTGCCGGCATCATGGGCGGCGGAATCGCCTACCAGAGCGCCTCCAAGGGCACCCCGATCCTGATGAAGGATATCAAGGAAGACGCCATCGAGCTGGGCCTCAAGGAGGCGCGCAAGCTGTTCGGCAAGCAGGCCTCCCGCGGCAAGCTGTCCGTCGAAGGTGTGGCCGAGAAGCTCGCCAACATTCGTCCGACGCTGTCCTACGGTGATTTCGACAATGTCGACCTGGTGGTCGAGGCGGTGGTCGAGAACCCCAAGGTCAAGGGTGCGGTGCTCAGCGAGGTCGAGCAGCAGGTGAGCGACAACACCATCCTGGCGTCCAACACCTCGACCATCTCGATCACCCGACTGGCCGAGAACCTGAAGCGTCCCGAGAACTTCTGCGGCATGCACTTCTTCAACCCGGTGCACCGCATGCCGCTGGTCGAGGTCATCCGTGGCGAGAAGACCAGCGACGCAGCCGTGGCCGCCACCGTGGCCTACGCCAAGGCCATGGGCAAGACGCCGATCGTGGTCAACGACTGCCCGGGCTTCCTGGTCAATCGCGTGCTGTTCCCCTATTTCGGTGGTTTCAGCCTGCTGGTCGAAAAGGGTGCCGACTACCAGCGCGTCGACAAGGTGATGGAGAAGTTCGGCTGGCCGATGGGCCCGGCCTATCTGCTCGACGTGGTCGGCATGGATACCGCGGTGCACGCCAACGAGGTGATGGCCGAAGGCTTCCCCGACCGCATGGCGCGTGACGCCAAGACCGCCATTCAGGTGATGTTCGACAACGATCGCCTGGGGCAGAAGAACGCCAAGGGCTTCTACGCCTACGAAGAGGATCGCAAGGGCAAGCCCAGAAAGGTCAGCGACGAGGCCGCCATCGAGCTGGTCAAGCAGGTGGTCAGCGAGAACCGCGAGTTCTCCGACGAAGAGATCATCGCGCGGATGATGGTGCCGCTGTGCATGGAGACCGTGCGCTGTCTCGAAGATGACATCGTCGGCACCCCGGCCGAGGCCGACATGGCGCTGATCTACGGCATTGGCTTCCCTCCCTTCCGAGGTGGTGCACTGCGCTATATCGATGCCATGGGTGTGGCCGAATTCGTCGCCCTGGCCGACAGCCTGGCCGAGGAGCTCGGGCCGCTTTATGCGCCCACCGATGGCCTGCGTGAGATGGCCAACAGTGGCAAGACCTTCTACGCCGACGCCAAGTGACCCCACCAGACAGGAGAAGACAGATGAGCTTGAACCCGAGAGATGTGGTGGTGGTCGATGGTGCCCGTACCGCCATGGCCAAGGCCAAGAACGGTGGCTTCCGCCACGTGCGTGCCGAGAACCTGTCGGCGGCGGTGATGAATGCGCTGCTCGAGCGCAACGCCGCCGTTGATCCCGGCGAGGTGGATGACGTTATCTGGGGCTGCGTCAACCAGACCCTGGAGCAGGGCTTCAACGTCGCACGCAACGCCCAGATCATGACCGCCATGCCGCGCAGCGTGCCGGCCCAGACGGTCAACCGCCTGTGCGGCTCGTCGATGAGCGCACTGCACATCGCCACCGCCAACATCAAGGCCGGCATGGGTGACGTCTATCTGGTCGGTGGCGTCGAGCATATGGAGCACATCCCGCTGACCCACGGCATCGACGTCAACCCCAGCGCCAGCAAGCACGCCGCCAAGGCGGCGATGATGATGGGCATGACCGCCGAATTGCTGGGCAAGCTGCACAGCATCTCCCGCGAGCAGCAGGACAGCTTCGGCGTACGCTCCCACCAGCGTGCCTACGAGGCCCAGCAGAGCGGCGCCTTTGACCGCGAGATCATCGGTGTGGAAGGCCATGACGCCGACGGTCGCCGGATTCTGGTCAAGCGTGACGAGGTGATTCGTCCCGAGGCCAGCCTGGACAGCATGGCGGGCCTCAAGCCGGTGTTCGATCCGCGTGGCGGCACCGTTACCGCCGGCACCTCCTCGGCACTGTCGGTGGGCGCCAGTGGGATGCTGGTGATGAGCTACGAACGCGCCCAGGCCCTTGGTCTTTCGCCGATTGCCCGGGTGCTGTCCACCGGAGTGTCCGGCTGCGACGCCTCGATCATGGGCTATGGCCCGGTACCGGCGTCCCAGAAGGCGCTCAAGGCGGCGGGACTGAGCATCGATGACATCGACACGGTGGAGCTCAACGAAGCCTTTGCCGCCCAGGCGCTGCCGGTGCTCAAGGACCTGGGGCTGCTCGACGTGATG
Organism: Halomonas sp. MMSF_3323; assembly: GCF_030733595.1. Classification (NCBI taxonomy): domain Bacteria; kingdom Pseudomonadati; phylum Pseudomonadota; class Gammaproteobacteria; order Oceanospirillales; family Halomonadaceae; genus Halomonas; species Halomonas sp. MMSF_3323. Next base: position 20,846 of record NZ_JASHIT010000010.1, read on the forward strand.
GACGAGAAGGTCAACCTGCACGGCGGCGCCATCGCCCTGGGTCACCCGCTGGGCTGCTCCGGCACCCGTATCAGCAACAGCCTGCTGAACGTGATGCGGCGCCAGGACACCCGCCTGGGTCTCGCCACCATGTGTATCGGCATGGGGCAGGGCGTGGCGACCGTGTTCGAACGCCTCGACTGAACTCTTGCCGCCTTCGGGCGGAGCAGAGCGGAAAACGCCGGCACTGTCTGACAGTGCCGGCGTTGTTGCGAGAGTGCAGTGTACACGCGCAAGTCATTCAACCGCTGGATACTGCCGTGGGTATCATCTGATCCTGGCAGAGGCGCACCATGGCGCCTCCTCGTCCCAGTGGCACGATCTGACCGACGTTGTCCGGCGGGTTCTGCTGGTCCGATGGTTCGACCACTTCCTCGAGTTCCACCCTGTAGCGATGTCCGGTGAGGTGGGTCAACACGAACCGATGACCCTCGGGCATCTCGGCGGAGGCCGGGAGGAGCCGGCGTACACGATCCAAGACCTCCTCTGACAATACCTCATCCTGCTTTTTGACCAACATCCAGCCAAGCTGCGTCACGATCCCCGCGACGGTAGCGATGGGGCCCGGGTAGAGCTGCCAGAACTGGGTGAAGGTGGGGCCGCGGGCGATCGATACGCTGACGTACTCGGGGCCGAAAATGATGATGAGAACGGCGATGATCAAGACAATCAGCGACACCGCAATGACCAGATAGCCAAAGACAGTATCACCGGTGTAGGAGGGACCTTCGAATTCGATCGGTAGGGCCTCCAGCGTCTGCTGTGCATCCATGCGCATCTCCTGTGGCTCCGTTGGCCGGAGCCGTTGTACTTCCCTGTAGACCCCGACCTCGCCGTGATTTACGGCATCCCTTGAACGGACGAGTATCGAGCGAGTGACGCACAGTCCGGGCGACATCAGGCATCTTGCCAAAGGCCCATCTGTACGTTGGTGAGAGTGTCTCCACAGGGATCTTGGCCTGGCAATGCCGAGGCTTTATGCGACCTATCTAATACGCCATTGGCGATGTGATGGTGCATAGTTACGAGGTCTTGGCGACATTTCCGTTCGCCGCGGCAAGCAAGGGGACGGCGAGTCGATCGCGACGTCAGGTCTATTCGAACGTCTTCTCCGGCAGAGCATGGCGCCAAGGCGCTGACCAGACGGCGGCTCGGTAGCGGGGCTTCTCGGCTCTGGAGGGTGATACACGCTACCTGAACTAGCGCTGCTTCTGGAGATGGAAGCTTCATGCTTCCCGCCCCCGGATTACACGATCCCCGCATCAAGCCCCGCCGCCAGGGTCATGGCGAGTTCCTCCACTTGGTCGGTGAAGTCGTCCTGCCATTCACCCCTTAATACCAGTGGCGCCTGGACCCATTTCCAGCGCAGACCGGTGACGATGCCTTCCACCGCCCGCTGCGTGCCGGTGCCGTCGTGACCCGCGCGGATGTACAGCACGCAGGGCAACCCCTGGGTGTGTTCCAGCCCGGGGTAGTAGCTACGATCGAACGGGCCTTATACGAATATGAAATATGGGTTATATGTTGCTGCCAGCTATAAATATGAATTTAAACAATCGGTTAACAATATTTTTAGGCAACACTTTTCTTCCAACATTTTCTGAAAGATCTCTTTATGCATCATTTAGGTGACGAATTTTGGTTCCTTGCCTCTTGGTGACACTATCCTGTGGGAATCAAGCATTACCATCGGTCTATGGCACAAAGAAGTTCTGTTGGCGTCCATACAAGTGATACCGCTGGCAACCCACCAGCATCTTCGGCAATTCTGTGCAGTGTCTCGCGATCGATCCCTGAATGCTTTCCTCCCCTAGGGTGGCTATGCCAAGTGCCAATAAATGACAGATAACCAAGAGAGGCTTGATGTGCGCCACGCAATTTCTCAACCAACCTATCAGTGCCGAGAATGAAGCGTGCGGACTCGCGTACGCTGTCGCGTGGAGCATCCACTAGCCCTGCGATAATGATGGTGCGGCTTTCGTAAGCAATATAGCCAACCAGTGCGCCACCTGTTTCACATGGCATCCAGCGTCGAGAGTCGTCATGGATCGTTTGTACAACAGGACGCAATATACGTACTTGCCAACCACCTTCATCGACGACATTGATTACCTTGGTCGGTCCAAGCTCCAGCTGGTTCCACGTCATCCCCAGATCACCTTCTGACGATATACCAGTGCAGAGCATAGCGGTGTCCGGCAGGCCGTCGATTAACCAGCGCTCCAGTTGCAGTGCAGCAATTGAGGAGGCGCGTGATACAGTGGCATCTGACATAGGTGTTGTCAGGGAGCGACAGTTTTCGCCAACAAATAGCTCCGTGGGCTCACTAGTATTACCAGCAATTGTATCTCGCAAGGCGGCATTATTCCGGCAGCACTCGAATAGGTATGCTGCCAGGTCATCAACGCGACTTTCACGCCCCGGACCTTCAAGAAGGGCGACCACACTACGGCCTTGCCCATACATTGCTACTCGTACAAGACGCCCCTCTGTCATATCAAGTGGTGCAGACCGTGATTCCGCCGCAAGTACCTTGAGTGATGCAGTAGTCTCGATGATGAGTGGAGCACCGTTCGGTATGACTTGGCCGAATATCTCTGCGTCAACGAATACTTTCACAGCATCTTCATAGTGGGCAGCAATCTGATCATGGGAAAGCTGCTCTAGTGCCGCCTTCATTTGTTCTGTCTTTTTGGGTGGTACAACGGCTAAATCCCCATCGATGATTGCATGACGTGCGATGTTGTGGGGAGATAAGGACTCGTTGTCGATCAGCGTCATATTGCCAAACCCAGCCCGTGCTAAATGCAATGCAATCTTTGATCCCAGGCTTCCGCAACCAACCATCACCAATTGCTTAGTGGTTGGTTCGTGTGGAATTCCAGAGGTGAGTGCGAGCAGTGCGGGAGACAAAGAATGGGCGTGAAAGGCGGAATGGACTGTAGTGGTACGCTCAAGGAGATTCTGCGAATCAATATCATAACGAACCACATAGGGTAGAAGTTCAAGACTACGCCCAGGAGATCCGACTAGAGAAACAGGTCGCTGCACCGCCAAGAGGACGATAACATAAAGACCATGTTGCCAGGTGCGTGGATCTTGCTCTATCCCCATGATCGAACGCCGATAATACTCAATCAGCGACTGCTCGAGTGCATCATAGTCAATACCCAGTTCGGCAGCGCGCGTAAGTAAAGTCGGAAGATCGCACGCAGTCTCTGGCTGGTAATGCTTGAAAACCTGAGGCTTACCATCAACAAACGGTGCTCCGGCGATGAATGCCACTGTATTCCCGCGACTCCATTTCTCGCGGTTATTTTCGCACAAAGTTTGGTTGAAGGCTGGTTCAGCTTGTGGGGTCAAACTGTCATCAAATATCGCGAAGAGACTACCTTCCACGGTGACATAGCGGCAGCCAATCGTGAGAACTGAACCATCAGAAGGTATTACATTGGCAACCCTTTCGGCACTGTAGACGATAGTAGAGGGGCATCTATCCCGACGGGTAGGTTCCCATCCATGCTCTAGATCAAGCAGAGTACCAGCCGCAGCCTTGGATAGCCAGTCGATCAATTGGTCAATTATGGCGTCAAGACCAAAGCGGTGCAGCAACTCATCCAGTGCTCCCTCGAACACGCAGGGGGATACCGGCTCGTCAGGCTGGTGAGGGTTGATATGGGGTAGATCGAGTGGAAAATCCTCACGCAGTAACAACCACGGTGCTGATAGCGGGTAGTCATGACCGAATACGATCCAGCAGGTTTCGACTTCTTGGACACCGGTCGAAGACACACCCGCACGCTTGGAGCGGCTTGGTAAGGGTACTTGCACATCAATACAGACGCGCGTTATCTCGTCAGAGGCATCGGGCTCGCCTACCTTCAGCACACCGTCGTGTCGCTTCAGTCGGTATACAGCGTCTGCAATGGGTTGAGAGACGTTCATGATGCCCCGTGTGGCATTGGGGTCCGCGCCGAAGAGATCACGGCTGCGGCCTTACTGCCACTCTCCTTCTTTGATGGTGGCTGAATGCCGTCGGCAGTCACAGTAAATACCAAAGTAGAATTTGGATCATCGCCAGTGCAGTAAAAGTCACCGGAACCGTCCTTCAAGATGTCCTGGTACTCGCGCTTTGCACGGATGCAAGGCGGGTCATTGTCATCGTCTTCGATGGGGTTGCAACTGGCAACGATGATAGCGCCATCACGGGCCTGCGATAGCGCGTTGCGAGCGCCCTCGTCGACCTCGGCATCCTCCCCATCGTCGGACCAGCTATCGTGGGACAGTGAGTGCCAAGAACAATGGTGAGGCGCTTGGAGCAGGTCATAGCTGAGTGCTTCGGCCTCGCTCTCATAGTGCTCCCAGAGCCGATTCCAAATAAACACTTCGGCATCTCCCCCCGTCACGAAGTTGGCACCGTCGGGTGTCGACGCATCGGCAGCCAATGTGAAATTGATAATGGTGCTGGAACGGTTCTTGGCCAGGGAGTCTTCCTCAGACTCCTCATCCTTAACTTCCAGCGGAGCGAGCAACAAGCCGGAAAAATAGCTCGATTCTTTCCCATTGATGCGGGAGAAGCGTTCGTCGACCTTAATGAGGATACTGCCTAAATCATCGGTCTTGCCCTCGACATCCTCACCCAAGATCAGAATGCGGTCGCCTTCACCCACGATGAAAGCCTGCTTGCGGTTTACCGATACGCGTCGCCGAGCCTCCTTGGCAAAGGCCTCGGCGTCGGGGCATAGGTTCGGTGAGTCCTTCTTCTTGCGACGGAACACGATAGGCGAGGACCAAATTTCACGGATGACGATTCTTTTGTCCTGATCGTCCTCGTCGTCATCAGGGTACTCGTCAAGCGGGCCAAGGTGAAAATGTCGGGTTATCCCCCGGCAGTGATCCTCATCCGGGTGGCTGAGCAGGAAGGCATCTACGTACGGCCTCCCCTTATCATCTCTTTTCAGTCGCTCACGCAGATCACGGGCGACATCATGGGCGTCTCCATTGGGGTCATCGGCATCCTGACGAATGTTCACATCGATCATCAGGGTGGTGGCTACACCATCACCGAATTTGATGAGCGTCATGTCGCCGTTGCCGACAGGGAAGAAGGTGAGCGTAGTGGGCATGACAGGCACCTCTGGACGGAATCGAGCTTATCGCGTATAATCACTATACGCATATTTTTTATACCCGTCAAGTTTCTATACGGACAGAGGATTCGAACGTGACACACACCGAGCCCAAGGGCATGAGCTGGGGACTTGAGCGACGCCTCCAGTTCATCGACTTCCGCTTGCGCTGGGAAGGAAGGATCAACCGAACGGATCTGACTGAGTACTTTGGACTCTCGACTCCGCAGGCATCCCTTGACATAGCGAAATACTCAGAGCTTGCCCCCAAAAATCTGCTTTATGACCGTAGGTCAAAGACTTACATATCAACTCAGGATTTCCGCCCTTTGTACACGCGGAGTTCAGCCAAGCGCTTCTTGGCAGAATTACTCACGACGAAAATGGGTGTCATGGAGGCCTCCTCCAGCTTCATAGGCACTGCCCCTGAAATGGATCTAGCGCCGAGCCCTTGGCGCACTATCGATGAGCAAACCGTCGAGGCCATGGCCAAAGCTATCCGTGGTAAGCAAGCCATTGAGGTTCGCTATCAGTCCATGAGTTCTTCAGAGCCTTCCGAGCGCTGGTTGTCACCACATGCGCTGGGCTACGACGGCTTTCGCTGGCATGTGCGAGCTTACTGCCACAAGCGGCAACGCTTTGGAGATTTCGTATTAGCCCGCATTTTGCACATAGGAGACGCCCGGCCGAGTGACATTAAATCATGCACAGACGAACAGTGGCACACAGTCGTGACATTAAAACTAGTGCCAAATCCGCTTTTGCCTGAGGCCAATCGGAAAGTTATTGAGCTCGACTATGGCATGGAGAATGGTCAGGTTGACCTAGATTGCCGGCAGGCATTCCTTTTTTACACTTTACGACGCTTGGGGCTGCACAGTCAGGACCCTCTTGACCCGCAAGCTCAGCAGATCGTGCTGAAAAACCGGTTTGAGATTCAGCCCTATATTGATGCTGCCATAACAGGATAGAGGTTTATGTCAACCCTGTTTGAACTTATCAAAGATCCGTACGATCGCAAGGCACGAGCAGTCCCCGGGCTACTGTCAGTGTTGCCTTTGCTCATTCCTCTTCTGGTCATCTATGGGCCCGAGCATCCTACTATTACGGCCGTTGTTGGCCTATTGGGAGGCTGCGGCGCCATTTTTGCACTAGCAAATGTGGCAAGAGGCCGAGGAAAACACCTCGAAGGAACATTGGTTAAGGAATGGGGGGGAATGCCTACAACTATTGTTCTTCGCCATCGAGATACATTTTTAGACAGAATCAGTAAGAATAGGTACCACGAAGCGATATCAACCAAGCTTGGTATAGATATGCCCACTGCAGAAGAGGAGGAAAAGGATCCCTCAAACGCCGATGAGATATATATCGGAGCAACCCGGCAGATCCGCGAGCTAACACGCAAGAACAACCCGCTTTTACTTTCAGAAAACATCTCCTATGGGTTTCATCGGAATATGCTTGGAATGAAGCCTATAGGAGTGCTCTTTTGTCTTATTGGCATCGGGTTTGGCTTGATGATTTCCAATGTCTTGAAGATTTCACCTCCTTATGTTTTCCCAACCAACATTGCGGACCCTGGATTGGCTGGAGGTCTGACGCTACTTGTCTCAGCTTTAATGCTTTTCGCATGGATCTTCTACTTTAATCGAGCAGCAGTTAGGCGCATCGGCTTCGCTTATGCAGAGAGATTGCTGGAATGCCTTCCATCATTGCCCACTGTAGAATTGAAAGATAAATAGCAAGACAAGCAAGGAAAGCGCCAGAAGGGTGCCTCATGGCGCTTTCCTTCAATCATAGTTCCAACCGCTGGCCTTCTTGTCATTTTCAGAAGACGACTGCACCAAGTGACGGGGTACAACGCCAGGTGTGAAAGCGGCCCCTGACAGCCCGGTATCAGCAGTCGCCTTCACCCACCTCGACTATGCTCAGTACTCCTATGCACCACAGGCGAGTCGGGGCATGGCGTCAGACTCAACACCGATTGCCGAGCAAGGCGTGGCCACCCTATCCGATGAAGCCTGGGCCCAGGCCCGGCGCCGAACTGACATCATCGGACCACTGGCAGCGCTAGTGGTGGTGGGGCATGAGGCTGCTGACGCCGCCGCTCAAGCGCTGGGCCTGTCCCGGCGACAGGTGTATGTCCTGATCCACCGTGCCCGGCAAGGCACTGGTCTCCTGACGGACCTGGCTCCCGGCCGATCCGGCGGCGGGAAAGGCAAGGGGCGTCTCCCGGAACCGGTCGAACGCATCATCCGCGAGCTGCTGCAAAAGCGCTTCCTGATCAAGCAAAAGCGCAGCCTGGCGGCGTTCCACCGCGAGGTCGCACAGGCGTGCAAAGCGCAACAGCTTCGGGTACCGGCGCGCAATACCGTGGCTCGGCGGATCGCCGACCTCGACCCGATGAGAGCCGTGCGCAGCCGAGAAGGTCAGGAGGCGTCCCGCGGCCTGCAAGGTGCCGGCGGCGTGCCACCCGCCGTGACCGCGCCGTTGGAATAAGTGCAGATCGACCACACGGTCATCGACCTGGTCGTCGTGGACGAGCGCGACCGATAACCGGTTGGCCGTCCGTACCTGACCATCGCTATCGACGCCTTCACCCGCTGTGTGCTCGGCATGGTGGTCACGCTGGAAGCCCCATCCGCCGTCTCGGTCGGCCTGTGCCTCGCGCATGTCGCCTGCGACAAGCGTCCCTGGCTGGAGGGGCTGGACGTGGAGATGGACTGGCCGATGAGCGGTAAGCCCAAGCGGCTCTATCTGGATAACGCGGCCGAGTTCAAGAGCGAGGCCCTGTGCCGAGGCTGCGAGCAGCATGGCATCCAGCTGGACTACCGCCCGCCCAGGCAGCCGCACTACGGCGGCATCGTGGAGCGGGTCATCGGCACGGCGATGCAGATGATCCATGACGAGCTGCCGGGGACGACCTTCTCCAATCCCGGCCAGCGCGGGGAGTACGACGCCGAGAACAAGGCCGTCCTGACGCTGCGCGAGCTGAAGCGCTGACTCGCATTGGCGGTCGGCACCTATCACGGCTCGGTGCATAACAGCCTGCTCCAGCCGCCGGCCGCGTGCTGGGCCGAGGCGGTGACGCGTGTCGGCACACCGGCCATCGTCACCCGCTCTACGGCGTTTCTGGTCGATTTCCTGCCGGTGATCCGCCGCACGCTGACGCGAACCGGCTTCGTCATCGACCACATTCACTACTATGCCGACGCGCTCAAGCCGTGGATTGCGCGGCGCGACCGCTTGCCCGCCTTCCTGATCCGGCGCGACCCGCGCGACATCAGCCGCATCTGGGTATTGGAGCCGGAAGGCCAGCACTACCTGGAAATCCCCTACCGCACCCTGTCCCATCCGGCCGTCACGCTCTGGGAGCAACGCCAGGCGTTGGCGCGGCTGCGTCAGCTAGGACGCGAACAGGTAGACGAGTCATCACTGTTTCGCATGATCGAGCAGATGCGTGACATCGTGACCACCGCGCAGCAGACCACCCGCAAGGCGCGGCGCGATGCGGATCGTCGCCGTCATCTCAAGGCGTCGGCTCCACCTGGCAAGCCCGCTCTGCCGGACACGGACCTGGTTGACTCGCCGACGGGGAGCCAACCGCCGGCCAGGCCGTTCGACCAGATCGAGGAATGGTAGCCGTGGACGAATATCCCTTCATCGACTTGTCCCATCTGCTGCCGGCGGCGCAGAGATTGGCCCGGCTGCCGGCTGCCGGCTGCCGGCGGACGAGCGCATCCAGCGCATTCGCGCCGACCGCTGGATCGGCTATCCGCACGCGGTCGAGACATTGAACCGGCTGGACACCCTGTATGCGTGGCCGAGCAAGCAGCGCATGCCCAATCTGCTGCTGGTGGGCCCGACCAACAACGGCAAGTCGATGATCATCGAGAAATTCCGGCGTGCGCATCCGGCCAGCGCCGACGCCGACCAGGAGCACATGCCGGTACTGGTCGTGCAGATGCCGTCGGAACCGTCGGTGATCCGCTTCTACGTGGCGCTGCTTGCCGCAATGGGCGCGCCACTGCGCCCGCGCCCACGCTTGCCGGAAATGGAGCAACTGGCGTTGGGATTGCTGCGCAAGGTCGGCGTGCGCCTACTGGTGATTGACGAGCTGCACAACGTCCTGGCTGGCAACAGCGTGAACCGGCGGGAATTCCTCAATCTGCTGCGCTTCCTCGGCAACGAGCTGCGCATTCCGCTGGTCGGGGTCGGCACGCGCGACGCCTACCTGGCCATCCGCTCGGACGACCAGTTGGAGAACCGGTTCGAGCCCATGATGCTGCCGTTGTGGGAGGCCGACGACGCTTGCTGCTCACTCCTGGCCAGCTTCGCCGCGTCGCTCCCGCTACGGCGGCACTCCCCGATTGCCACGCCGGACATGGCCCGCTACCTGCTCACCCGCTGTGAGGGCACCATCGGCGAACTGGCGCACCTGCTGATGGCGGCAGCGGTCGCCGCCGTGGAGAGCGGCGAGGAGGCCATCAGCCATCGCACGCTCAGCATGGCCGATTACATCGGCCCCAGCGAGCGGCGCCGCCAGTTCGAGCGGGAGCTGATGTGAGACCGGCGCCACGCTGGCCGCTGCATCCGGCCCCCAAGGAAGGCGAGGCGCTATCGTCCTGGCTTCAGCGTATCGCCGCTTGCTATCAGATGGAGGTGCGCGACCTGCTGGCACACGATCTCGGTCACGGTCAGGTCGATGACCTGGATACCGCGCCACCGCTGTCGTTGCTGACGGTGCTCTCCCAGCGCAGCGGCATCGAGCTGGACCGCCTGCGCTGCATGAGCGTGGCCGGTTGGGTGCCGTGGCTGCTGGACAGCCTCGACGACCAGATTCCAGCTGCCCTGGAAACCTATGCGTTCCAGTGCTCGGTGCTGCTACCGAGACACAAACGTAACATCAGAACAGTCGCACGTTGGCGGGCCTGGCTATCCAGTCAGCCGGTTGACCGGGCCTGCCCGCTCTGCCTGAACGATCCGGCGGAACAAGCCATATTGCTCGCCTGGAAGCTGCCCCTGATGCTGAGCTGCCCGCTGCATGGCTGCTGGCTGGAGTCCTATTGGGGAGTACCTGGGCGGTTTCTCAGGTGGGAGAACACCGACCCTTCACCTCGCGCAGCCAGCGAAGCGATGACGGCGATGGACCGGCGCACCTGGCAGGCGATGACAACGGGCTACGTTAAGCTGCCGCGCCGGCGCATCCACGCCGGCCTCTGGTTTCGGATGCTACGCACGCTGCTCGATGAGCTGAACACCCCGCTCTCGATGTGCGGGACCTACGCGGGATATATCCGCCATGTCTGGGAAGGCTGCGGATATCCGCTGCGCGCTGGACAACGTCTATGGCGACCGTATGAAACCCTGGACCCGGCAGTGCGGTTGCAGATGCTGGAAGCGGCGGCAACGGCCATCGACTTGATCGAGACGAGGGTGATAAGCCCACCCGGAGAGCAGGCAACGCTATTCTGGTTGGAGCCGCAAACCGGGTTCACCAACGGCCTGCCCGCAAAGGAGCGAAAGCAGGAGCCCATCCACGACTGGCAGGAGATGGTCAAGGCAATCAACGAAGCAATCGCCGAAGCGCGGTACAACCCCGAGACAGCCCGCTCACTGTTCGCGCTGGCAGCCTATGGGAAGCGAGACCCCGAATCCCTGGAACGTCTGCGCGACGAGTTTACCAAGGAGGGCATTCCGTCGGAATTCCTGTCACATTATGAGCCCGACGGGCCCTTTGCATGTCGTAAAATAAGTGACTGGTTAAGTGACAAATTTTGACGGCCAGCGCTTTCCGGCGCAAACTGTCACATAATCGATCGTATATGTGACAGGTGTAACATGCTGATTGGTTACACGAAACATCAGTCTGGCTCATGCCCGTCGCCTGAACCACGCCCATTACGGGACGACACTCAAGTCCGAGGCTGTAGAGGATGCGCGACCGGTTCGGCTCGCCGAGCAGCTTTTGATATGTGCAACTACTCTTATGTGTCATAGCTCATACAAAAAAAATATGAGACATCGTTGACCCTCATCAAGGCCGATATCGACGGGACATGGAAATGAATAAGCCTAGGGAGTTACAGAAGGAGTTCTTCCCGGCCACGGCAATGCCGGACAACGCATGGTGGTCGGCTCTATGGCCCGACCCTGACGGCATTGTTCGGACCCTCGGGATAGAGGCCGGAATGACGGTTGTGGATCTGTGTTGTGGCGACGGCTACTTTACAGCACCCTTGGCTGAGCTGGTAAACGGCAACGTTTATGCCCTCGACATCGACCCCGAGATGCTGAACCAGGCCCGTTCAGAGGTTGAGCGGCGGGGCGCATCCGTTGCTGAGTGGCTTTGCGCCGACGCGCGGGACATTGCTGGGTTGGTCCCTCACGAGATCGATTATGTCTTGATTGCCAATACGTTCCATGGCGTTCCGGACAAGACCGCATTGGCGCAGGCCGTATGGCGGGTGCTTAAGGCGGGCGGGCGCTTCGCCATTGTCAACTGGCACCAGGTCGCCCGTGAGCAAACCACTGTGCTGGATAAGCCGCGCGGTCCCAAAACCGAAATGCGCATGTCGCCGGAGCAGGCCCGGGCGGTTGTCGAACCGGCAGGGTTCCAGTTGACTGACCTGGTTGAGCTTCCGCCCTACCACTACGGAGTAATATTTCAAAAACCATAATTTAACGCAGCAACAGCTGTGCCGGAATGTCCGAGGAAGAAAAGGAGGATTTCGAGGCGAAAATTTGAAATGCCAAAGCGATGAAGACGCTCATTGGAGCGTTTTACTTCCAGCACGTGGCCTGAATCGCAAGGAGAACGTTATGACTGAAGATGAGAAAGACACGGGTAAACCCGATAAGGAAAATTCCACTGAAAAAGCTCAGGGAAGTAGCAGCGCCTCCGGCCCCATGGAAATGGGTATGGGCATGGCGAAGAAGATGATGGGCCAGATGGGCAAGGGCGGGCCGAGCCCTATGGCAATGATGCAGAAGATGATGGCGCAAATGGGCCAAGGTCAGGAAAGTGGCGCGCAGATGCCCCCGATGATGCAGATGTGCATGGGCATGTGTTCGGAGATGCTGACCGCCATCAAGCGGACGACTGACATGGCCGCCTTCGCTACACCCGAGCTACAAAACCTTTTCACGGAATGGCTGGAGACTCTGGAGGAAGAGGCGCTCCGGCATCTCGAAGAAGGCGGGGAAACCGATGCGGCGGGGCTCGCTAAAGCGTTGAATATCAGCGAGGAGAGCGCCGTTTACCTCGTAGCCCACATGACCAACAGTGGCAAGGTACTCTCGAAAATTCAGGCCATTGGGGAAAGTAAGAAACAATGAATATTGAAGGAGAGGCGCTATGCCACAAGGATGGGAAATGATGCCCTGGTACGGAATGATTTTCGGCCCGATCATGATGATTCTGGTGCTTGCAACAGTCGTCACGGTTGTGATCCTGCTCGTCCGTTGGTTGGGCGGGGGCTCATGGCAGCCGTTTCACGACAACCGGCAGCCATCTAAGGCGGCGCTCGATATCCTCAAGGAACGCTTTGCGAAAGGAGAGATCGATAAGGACGAGTTTGAAGAGAAGAAGCGTTTACTTTCGGATTGAAGGATTTCATATGCCACCATTCGTAGCAGGCTAAACGTTAAGGGGATTGGTTCAATGACCTCAGCAGACCCAGACGAAATTCAAACAGGTGGCGCCAAAGAAGTACAAGCTCTTTATACAGAGTTGGCTCTGCACCCAGAAAAAGATTTCGGCTGGGGAAAAGGCAAGGAGAATGCGCGCACGCTAGACTATGACCCCGCATGGCTGGAAAGATTGCCTGACGCGGTATGGGCGTCGGCGGCAGCCGTGGGCAATCCGTTTCTTCTGGGACCCATCCGGCGAGGTGAAACTGTCGTTGATCTTGGTTGCGGAGCAGGTGTTGACCTTTGCATCGCCGCTCTGCTCGTGGGCGATGAGGGCCAGGCAATTGGCATCGATTTCACACCGGCAATGGTAGTAAAAGCCAAAGATAACGTGAGGCTTACCGGCCTGAGCAACGTGGCGATTTATGCGGGCGATATAGCCTCTGTTCTGCTGGAAGACGCCTCTATAGATGTTGTCATATCCAATGCTTCCATCAATTTGTTATCAGATAAAGCATGCGTATTTAACGAGATTTTTCGCATCCTCCGACCGGGTGGGCGGCTTCAGTTTGCTGATATGGTTAAAGATGCCAGTGTCGAATCTGCTGTCAGCGCTCGTAGCGCGTCATGGGCTGATTGTGTGGCGGGTACTGTCGAGCCAGACAGTTACCTCAAAATGCTTGAAGATGCCGGATTCCGGCAGGTTGAGTTCGTCTCGTTTACGGGCTATCGAACCGCTGCGACCACAATCGGCGCTTGTTTCCGGGCTCTGAAGCCCTGAGCCCCGGACATTCTTATTGAGCAAAAACTCCTTGTGTTTCCAAGACGATCATTTATGTGACGGACAACATATGCTCATTGGCTACATGCGGGTGTCGAAAGCAGATGGTTCTCAAGCCACCCACCTCCAGCGCGATGCGCTGATAGAAGCGGGTATCGACCCGACGCACATTTATGAAGACCAGGCCTCCGGCAAGCGAGAAGACCGCCCCGGTCTGGCGAACTGCCTCAAGGCACTTCGCCCGGAAGACACGCTGGTGGTGTGGAAGCTGGATCGACTCGGGCGTGACCTCCATCACCTGATCAACACTGTGCACGAGCTCACCGGCCGCGGCGTGGGCCTGAAGGTCCTGACCGGCCACGGCGCGGCTATCGACACGACGACCGCGGCGGGCAAGCTGGTGTTCGGGATCTTTGCCGCTTTATCGGAATTCGAGCGTGAACTAATTTCCGAACGTACACAGGCTGGCTTGGCGTCAGCGCGAGCGCGCGGGCGGCATGGCGGTCGTCCCTTCAAGATGACAGCCGCCAAGCTACGCCTGGCGATGGCGGCGATGGGGAAACCTGAAACCAAGGTGAGTGATCTCTGCCAGGAACTCGGCATCACGCGGCAAACCTTGTACCGGCACATTTCGCCTAAGGGCGAATTGCGTCCCGATGGAGAGAAGCTGCTCGCACGTACCTGACGAGAGATCGGACGCAATGGCACAGGCAACTGGTCGCTAGTGTCAGCAGTAACGCGTGAATCGTGCGTGTCATGATGGTATGCCTCGTTATGGATGTGTTGTTCTGCCCAGCCCGCTTGAGGGGCTCCTGGGCGGGTAGCTGGGACAGGGCTTCACGGCCCATTCGAGCGCACGCTGGCCACGGCATCGAACAGCAGTGCTGGCCGCTGCCACAGGGAATTGATGAAGATGGCGGTCACGCTGGCGGCCATGGCCACCATGGCCCACACGGGGTAGATCAGGCCGGTGGACGCCAGCGGGATGCCGATGCCATTGAACAGGAACGCCAGCGAGACGTTCTGCAGCATCTTGCGATACCCCCAGCGGCTGATCCGCCTGGCGGTGACCACGCTGCTCACCTGTGCGTTGAGGATGATGATGTCGGCGGCGTCGATGGCGATATCGGTGCCGCTGCCCATGGCGATGCCCACATCCGCCTGCATTAGGGCTGGGGCGTCGTTGATGCCGTCGCCGACCATGGCCACCCGCCCTTCGTGCTGCATCTTCCGCAACAAGTCGGCTTTCTGTTCCGGCAGTACGCCGGCGTGGACGGTGTCGATGCCCACTAGTTTGGCGATATGCCGGGCGGTGCGTTCGTTGTCGCCGGTCATTAGGGCGGTACGGATGCCCAGCCCACGCAACTGCTGCACGGTCTCCGCGGCATCGGCCCGCAGGCCATCGCCCAGGGCGATGATCCCCAGTAACCGTTCGGCACAGGCGACGACGATAACGGTCTGGCCTTGATGCTCGGCGGTCTCGATGCCATCGCTCACCGGTGCCAGATCGATGCCCTGCTCGACGAGGAAGGCCGGGCTGCCGACCCATACCGGTTCGTCGTCCACCCGAGCGGTGACGCCTCGGCCGGAATGTGCCTGAAACTCGGCCACGTCGGGGATTGCCAGGTCCCGTGACAAGGCCGCTTCGACCACGGCACGACCCAGGGGATGTTCCGAGGCGGACTCGACCGCGGCGGCCAGCGACAACAGGGTGTCGTCGTCGCCATCGACACTGGTCACGCCACGTACCGCGGGGCGGCCCTCGGTCAGGGTGCCGGTCTTGTCGAACACCACGGTGGTGACGCGACGCAGGGCTTGGAAGGACTCGCCGGTGCGCATCAGCACCCCCTGGTCGGCCGCTTCGCCGGCGCCCCGCACGATGGAGAGTGGCGCGGAGATGCCCACCGCGCAGGGATAGCCCATCACCAGCACGGTCAGGGCGGCGAACACGGCCCGTTCCAGGTCGGGTGCGGCGCCCCAGAGCAGCGGCGCACTCATCCAAAACCCGAAGGCCAGTGCTGAGACGATCAGCACCGTGGGGGTATAGACCCGCAGCACCCGGTCCACCAGATGCAGCAGGCCCGGCTTGAGTGCCCGGGCATCTTCCAGGCTGCGGACCACCTGCTGCAGGAAGCTCGCCTCGCCGGTGGCCGTCACCCGCACCACCAGCGTGCCGCTGCCATTGATGGCGCCGCCGACCACCGCATCGCCTACCGTCTTCTCGATTGGCAGGGGTTCGCCGGTGACCAGGGACTGATCCACGGCCGAGTCGCCATCGATGACCTCGCCGTCCACCGGGATACGCTCGCCGGGGCGAATACGCACCCGCATGCCGGTGTCCACCTGCGCCACCGGCAGGTCACGTTCGCCACCCTCACCGGTGACGTGGGCGGTCTCCGGCTGCAGGTCGAGCAGGCGGCGCACCGACTGGGAACTGCGGGTCTTGACGATCAGCGAGAGCCACTCGGAGAACAGGTGGTAGGTCAGCACCATGACCGAGACGGCGAAGAAGGCGGCGGTGGGGTAGCCGTCGGGCCTCAGCATCAAGCCGATACCGCCGCCGACAAGGCCCGCGAAGGCCCCGATTTCCACGAGTACGTGTTGATTGAGAATGCCCCGGCGTAGCGCCTGATAGGCCATGAGCAGCATCTGCCGGGCGATCCCGAACACCATGGCCACCGCCAGGATCGCGACCAGGATCGCCTCCTGGCCCGCCAGCAGGCTTCCGGCGCGTAGCGCGAACAGGATCAACCCACCCAGGGCCAACAGCGCGCTACCGCCCAGGGCGGCTCGGGTGCCCTGGCCGCGAAGGACGGCATAGCCGAAGGTCACCAGGCTGACATAGACCAGGGTGGAGAGCCCCAGGGTCCAGGGCGAGGTGGGATCGACGATCAGGCCCACCGCCGCCAGACTGGCGGCCAGCGCCACCAGGAAGCGGTTGCGTTCACGGGCCAGCTCGCGCTCCTGGTGAGCATAGGGTTCGATCTTGCGAGGGTCGCTGAGGGTGTAGCCGATGGCCTGCAGGGTGCCCATCAGCGTCTCGGCGCTATTCTCGCGCGTGTCGTATTCCACCAGGGCTTGTTCGTGAGTAAGGCTGACCGCCACGCGGCGTACGCCCGCTTTCTGTCCCAGGGCGCGCTCGATGGTACCGGTGCACAGCGAGCAGTGCAGTCCGCCGATATGGGCCCTCACCCGCTGGATCTCCGGCTCCCCGGTGGCTTCCAGGCGCCAGGGTGGGAGGCCTGCCTCCGTCGTGGCTGTCGCTGCCGTACGCATCGCCTGCCCTCTTGGTGAAAATGAGGTCATGCGTCAAGGATAGGGGCCGTACTTTGCTACGGGGTCAAGCGCCGATGGGGAGCAATGGGGAACGGTACAGAGGCACAGCAGAGGTGGCGCCGGTCAAGCCCTCACGTCCAGGAGAAGGCCAACCACAGGGTCCAGGCCCCCAGCCCCACCAGTACGGCACCCGTCCAACGCGGCATGCGTCCGGCGAGTCGCGCGAGGGCCTCGAGCCAACGCCGGCCACGGGCAGTATAGACAGCCAGCACCAGGGGGCTGGAGAGCGCCAGGCCGAACACCAGCAGGGTGGTGGCGCCGAAGATGATGCCCCCACCGGCCGCGGCCCGCGCGGCCGTATCACCGAGCAGCACCGCCAGCAGAGGGGCGGCACAGGCCGGCACATTCAAGCCGAACAGCACGCCCAGTCCCAGGCTGCCCGGAGTACCGGAGAGGCGTGGCAGGAGGCGGTTCAGGTGGGCCAGTAGCCAGGGCGTGCCTCCACCGAGGTACAACAGCCCCACGCCCACATAGAGGCTTCCCAGCACGGCCCAGAGACCATGCTGTAGCCCCGTGAACGCACTGCCGATCAGTGCCGCGAGCACCCCCAGCCCGGCCATCAGCGCGGCCCGGGTCAGGGTGAACAGCAGCGTCTGGATGGCCTGCATCCGAAGAGGCAGGCGCTCGAGATGGCGGATGAACAGCAGGTGGCTGCCGACCGAACAGGGCTCGACAAAGCCCAGCAACCCGAGTCCGGCGGCCAGCGGCAAGGCCGTGGCAAACTCCAAGACGCTAGCCAGCCGCTGTCACGAGACTTGCCGAATACCCTGCGCTGCGCACCGCTTCGGCGAGCCGCTCACCGGAGGTCTGACCGGTGTCGACGGCCACCTTGGCCTCGCCGTTCTCATGGGAGACCGAGCACCCCTTGACCCCCGCCTGTTGTTCGAGAACGTGGCGGACGATCTCCGCGCAACCATCGCAGTGCATGCCCTCGATCGCGAGTCGTACTGTCTGCATATCAGGCTCCTGTCGCTTGGCTGTCTCGCCGTTCAGTACCCTGTCATGCTCCAGGGCCTCGATGATGGAGCAGCACCGCAAGGGGCCTTCTCCGGGACAACGGTCGAGCAGCGTCATCAGCCCTCGGCGAATATGCTGGAGCCGCTCGATCTTGCGGTCCACATCCTGGAGTTTGGCGGTGGCTCGCTGCCGAACCTCTCCGGCATCGGTGTCGTGGTCGGTACGCAGCGAGAGCAGCTCGGCGATCTCGCGCAGGGAGAAACCGAGCTCCTGGGCGCGGCGAATAAACTGCACCCGCTGCACCGTCTCATCCGAATAGACGCGATATCCTCCCGCTGCTGGACGAGGCGGCTGTTCGATGAGCCCGCGTCGCTCATAGAAGCGAATCGTCTCGACCCCGACGCCCACCGCTTGAGCCACTTTGCCGATGGTCATGTCACTCATGTCGGCACCTGCGCAGTCTGCGAAAAGAGTTTACTGGCCGTATCATGGTACGGGGGCAAGGGGCAGATACCTACCGAGAGATCACAGCTAGGCATGTTGCTCATCCCGCACAGCAGGACAACTGCTTCACGTCCTTGGTGAAGGTCTGGGCGCAGAGCTTGAGGCCTTCCACCATGGTCAGGTAGGGGAACAATTCGTCGCCGATGGCCTGCACCATCATGCGGGCGCGTAGCGCCATCACGGCGGTCTGGATCAGCTCGCCGGCGTCCCCTGCCACCGCCTGCACGCCCAGCAACCGTCCCGTATCGCGTTCGGCCACCATCTTGATGAAACCACCGGTGTCGAAGTTCACCAGCGCCCGGGGCACGTTCTCCAGATCGAGCACACGGGTCTCCACGTCAAAGCCCTGCTCGAGTGCCTCGGCTTCCGTCAGGCCGACGGTGGCGACCTGGGGGTCGGTGAAGATCACCGCCGGCATGGCGCTGAGGTCCAGGGTGGCCTTGCCCCCGGTCATGTTGACGGCGGCCCGACTGCCCCCGGCGGCGGCGACATAGACGAACTCCGGCTGATCGGTGCAGTCACCGGCGGCGTAGATGCCCGGTACCGTGGTTTGCAGGTGCTCATCCACCAGAATCGCCCCGCGTGCGGTTTCCACGCCGATGCTCGCCAGGTTCAGGGCCTCGGTATTGGGTGTCCGTCCGGTGGCCACCAGCAGTTGATCCGCCCGCAAAGTGCCGGCGTTGGTGTCCAGCACGAACTCGTCTTCGGTATAGTCCACGCGGCTCGCCTGGGTCTTCGTGAATACCTCGATGCCCTCGCGGCGAAACGCCGCCTCTACCGCGTCACCCACCGCCGGATCTTCCTGGGAGAGCAGGCGGTTGCGGGCCAGCACCGTGACCCGGCTGCCTAGCCGGGCGAATGCCTGGGCCAGTTCCAAGGCCACCACCGAGGCCCCGATCACGATCAGCCGTTCGGGAAGGGTGTCCAGTGCCAGCGCGCTGGTGGAGGTCAGGTAGGGGGTGTCGGCCAGCCCCGGGATCGGCGGCTCTGCCGGACGGGCGCCGGTGCCGATGAAGGCGCGATCGAAGCGGACGGTCTGCTCGCCGCCCTCATTTAGCGTGACCGTCAGGCTATGGGCATCGACGAACCGCGCCTCCCCCTTCAGGACCGTGATGGCCGGGTGGTCGCGGAGTATGCCTTCATACTTGGCATCGCGCAGTTCCTCGACACGCCGCTGTTGCTGCTCGAGCAGCTTGGCCCGATCTACCACCGGCGCTTGGCTGCTCAGGCCGGCATCGAAGGGG
Source organism: Halomonas sp. MMSF_3323 (assembly GCF_030733595.1). NCBI lineage: Bacteria > Pseudomonadati > Pseudomonadota > Gammaproteobacteria > Oceanospirillales > Halomonadaceae > Halomonas > Halomonas sp. MMSF_3323. Next base: position 40,471 of record NZ_JASHIT010000010.1, read on the forward strand.
CTTTCCCGGCGCAGATGGGTGACATGCGCGGCGCGGATCAGGATCTTCGAGGGCACGCAACCAGTGTTGACGCAGGTGCCGCCGAGGGTACCGCGTTCGATCAGGGTGATGCGGGCGCCGCGCTCGGCCGCCTTCAGCGCGGCTGCCATGGCCGCGCCGCCGCTGCCGATCACGACGATGTGCAGGTTCATGTCATCACTCATGAGGGGAATTCCTTGAATCTTTAGAGGTGTTGTCACCACAGGCGTCGTATTGCTTCTTGCGCCATAGCGCATAGAGGGTCAGGCCGATGAAGAAGGCCAGAGCAGGAAGCAGTACCACGTCCAGGTAGCCGGTCAGTGCCGCCAGGCCAACGGTGCCAAGCAGGATCACCAGGATGGGTGTAAAGCAGCACAGCGCCACCAGGACGGTGCCAATCACGCTCGCGCGCAGCAGGGTCTTGGGGTTCTTCATGGTCACTCCCGATCCGCTTCCGAGGGTGTCGGGGATGAGGGGTAGCCGGCGTTGGTGGTGGCTTCGGTCAATGCTTCGACGGACGTTCGTGAATCGTCGAAGGTGACCACCGCCTCACGATCCGGGTAGCTCACATCGACTTGCGAGACGCCGTCTACCTTGTTGAGGGCGGCCTTGACGGTGATCGGGCAGGCGGCGCAGGTCATGCCCGGCACCGACAACGTCACGGTCTGCGGGGCGGCCCAAGCCGACGTGGCGAGCGTCGCGGAAAGCGCAATACAGGCAGCGAGTCGTTTCATGGCGATCTCCTCTTAATAGAACAGGGGCAGGAGGTAAGGAAACAGCAGCGCGATCAGCACCAAGGCAGCGACGATCCAGAAGATGGCTTTATACGTCGTGCGAACCTTTGGCATCGCGCAGGTTTCGCCTGGCTTACAAGCGGTGGCAGGCCGGTAGATTCGGCGCCAGGCGAAAAACAACGCCACGAGTGCCGCGCCAATAAACAGCGGTCGGTAAGGCTCCAGTGCGGTGAGGTTGCCGATCCAAGCGCCCGAGAAGCCCAGTGCGACCAGCACGAGCGGCCCGAGACAGCAGGTCGAGGCCAGGATCGCAGCGAGGCCACCGGCTGCCAGGGCACCACGACCGTTCTTGGATTCCGTCATTAGGTTGTCCTTCTGAATTCTTGGCCGATACGCTAACGTTACTTCCGTAGTCAACTACAGAGTCAAGTTCGATGAATGAGGCACCGGAAAATCTGACCATCGGCACCTTTGCCCAAGCGGCCGGGGTCAATGTGGAAACGATCCGCTTCTATCAGCACAGGGGGTTGTTGCCGACGCCGGAGCGCCCTCCTGGCGGCATCCGGCGCTATGGCAGCGCCGACGTGGCGCGCGTGAAATTCGTGAAAGCGGCGCAGCGGCTGGGATTCAGCCTGGACGAGATCGGGCAGCTACTGGCTCTGGAGGATGGTGCTCATTGCAGCGAGGCGGCGGAACTGGCGTCACAGCGGCTTGACGACGTGCGCGCCCGGCTGGCTGATCTGACCCGCGTCGAGGTCGCCTTATCCCGGCTGGTCGATGAATGCCATGTGCATCAAGGGAAGGTGTCGTGCCCGTTGATCGCTGCCCTGCATGACTGGTAGGTCATGCAGAGGCTCGTCGATGTGGTGCTGCCAGCTTCTGAAACTGACATCCAGGGCGCTCTGCGGGGCTGGTTTTCCGTAAAGAAATCGCGTAAATCTTTCTATGTATAGAAAAGGTCCATTTCTCGGTTACCCGATGGAGGCTGAGATGACGAATCGACGCGATAGGCCGCATGAACGGCTACGGGGGAGCGTCATCAAGAATGAGGCCCCGCTGGAGCCAGCTGCAGAAGAGAAGGATTGGGCAATGCTCGGCACTGATGAGCCAGAAGAGCACATCGCAATCGCAGTCTGGCGGGCGGCTATCGAGCTGTTTGAGGGTGATCGAACAGCGGCAGACCGGTGGTTACATCACGAGGCAATAGGCCTTGGATGGAAGCGGCCCATCGATGTCATGCAAGCAGACCCTCAGCAGGTGCTCGACCTGATAGCCAGGATAGAGCATGGGGTTTACACCTGATCCGAGCCTGACGATGGCATGGCTGTGAATTCGTGACGCCTTTAGCCGGCTGGGCCTGCTTCCAGTGATTGCAGATAGCACAGCAGATCGTCGGCGCGCCCAGCGCTCATCAGCTGTTCGGCAGTCAGGTGAACGAATACGTCAATCGGTTCATTGTGAAACCAATGGCAGGCCTGAGCCTTGGAGCTGCAAACCCGCTCGGCTTCATCCAGCACTGCCGTTGCATGTTTTTCAGTCGTGCTTGGTTCTGCCATGGGGGCATTCCTAGGGCTTTAGGAAATGCCGGGATGAAGATTGTTCCCTTTCCTTCCATTGCCAATGATCACGGGGCGCTCTTGAAGAAACTCGTCATCAACCTTTTGTAGCTCTGGGAAGGAAGCCCAGGATGGGCGAACAGGGCGTAGGATGATCATGTCCCCATCCCGAGAGATTTTCAGCCTTTCCGCTCTTTCATAGGCTATGTCAGCGGGCAGGCAAACAGCTTGGCCCTTACCCATATTGTAAATAGGTACGGTTTCCATCTGCTAAACCTCAGGGTCACTGCGGGATAGGTGTCGGTCCCCGGGTGATTAATTGCTCGAGACCCTGAGCTAAGGTGTAAGTCATCGGTATTCATATTATACCGGCATCTAGGCTGGCGGCCATGGATAAACCGAGCTCTTCGCACTGATCAATGAATTCTGGCTGAAACTCTCCTCTGCATATCAAAGGTTCTTGAACCAACTTCCAGCGTAACCCTGTAGTGATTGACTCAATTGCCCTGCGTGTTCCAGTGCCATCGTGACCGGCACGAACATAAAAAGTAAATGGCATGCCCTGAGTCTTATCTAGGCACGGGTAGTAACAACGGTCGAATACGTCTTTAATCAAGCCCGCCATATAGCCCAGGTTTTCCGTTGTTCCAATGATTACGGCTTGAGCAGAGATTATATCCTCAGATTGAGTATCAAGAGGTGAGCGGCAAACAAGATCAATGTCAGTTACATCAGGATGCGTAGCTCCTTTGATGACTGCATTGACCAGTTTTTTTGTATTTTCAGATGGCGCGTGCGCAATCAGTAGTAATGTCTTGCGTTTGGTCATAATCAACTCCAGTATTTTTCCCATCAGTCAATACCAAGCTTTTTCTTTACAGGTAAAGGTAGCTGGTCAAAAGCATACCGTACCAATTCTTCGGTCTTTTGTTCCTCCAGTTTAGATACTCGGTTTTTTAGTTCGGTGTTAGCTTGAACCAGTTCATCTTTGCTGCTGCGAATGGAACCGCGAGAAGGTGTATTTTTTGCCTTTTGAATCTTGGCCTCTTTCGCTGCCATTAATTCCGCGTTAACGCTATCCAGATATTTTCTGAAATGCGGTGAGTAACTGGACGTGTTCATTAATGAGGCGCGGTTTATTTTTAAAGCGATGGCGACATCCGAACCCTTGATTTGATAGGTCTTCTGCGCTAGAAAATCTGTGATTTTATGATGACGCTTAATGTACAGTGCCTTTTCTTTTTTGAGCTGCTCGACATATTCCCAGGCTTGCAGGCTGGCATTTTTCTCGGATACCCAGTCAGGGCGCTCTATTTCTTTTTCACTTGCCGCTTCTTCGACTCGTTTTTTAAGGTAGTTCATAACCATCAGGCAGCCCTCGATGCATTGTAATGATCCAATACCTCTTGCAGCTCGGAAAGCGCCTCATGCAGAGGATTTAGGGTTCGTACGTGTCGCGTCACATTTTTAACCAAGTTGTAGGAAGATGCTTTGAAAACCTCGGGAACGACTGGGTTTTTTAGCGCCTCCACATGGGACGCAACATGGAACAAGGCCCACTCGATATTTTCCGTCTGCATGAGATTGTGGACGCAGCCTAAGCAGAGGTCAGGAGATGCATTGTGGCGCATGGGTTCGCCCATTTCCGCGCATTTTGCTTTATTTCGGGTTCTGCGTTTGAGCAGGCAATATCCCCAAGGGTTTGACTTGATGTTTTCAATCTCGACGGTAGCCAGACGTTCGGCTAGTTGTTCTTGTTCCTCGGGAGAAAGGATGGAGGTTTTTTTGAACAATCTACGCAGCCAAGTATGTAGTTGACCGACATAACCTTCTCCTTGGTGCTTAAGATAATTGTGAACCAACGAACTAATGACCTGGGCCTTGGCTTTCTCATGGCCAAGGCGGTTGTCCTTATCGCGGATATAGGACAGCCACATGACTCGTGAGATATGCTTGAATTGACTGCGAATCATCCAGCCGGCATCCCCATCAAAACGTCGATAGACGGCTTCTGCCCACATATGACGAAAGGCATGTGGGCTTGGATAAATTGCACTTTCTATGATGCTACTAGTAACCATTCTTGTTACATGCCTGGAGCGTAGTTCTTCTTGCGGTAAGGATTGAATCCAGTCCTTCATCTCATCTGAAAGATGTGCTTCTAACAAAGTAAGCCAATCGGCTGCTAGAGTTCCGTCACGGTAGCGTATTAGCCAGTTCTTTTTTCTTTTATTGTTGGATCTCAGAAAATAAAATTCTATGCGAGGCCACTCTTCACGCACTCGTCGCCAGGACTCTTTCAGATTGATATCTATCAAGAGATTTTCCCACTCCTCTGCAGAGTGTTTTGCAAGCAATCGATTTCGCTCTTGTTCTTCTGACGGAGTCAATGATTTTCCGGTGTTGCAGGCCATCTGCAATGACTTAAATTTTGTGTAATCATCCATAAGCTTGAAGCCTGAATAATTCTTAACGAAGTGAGTCCAGAGGACGCGAACGGCTCTTTGTACAATAACTCCTGAATCAAACGGATCACGATTTGTTGTGTTAACTTCATACAAACAAGCTTGATCACCGGTTGCACCGAACAATGACCTAAGCCTCTCGGCAATTACGTAAATGCTGAAAGTAATTTCCCTCTGTTCACGAATCTTCCCACTCGTTTTATACACATACCAGTTGACTTTGTAGCGCCAAGGAAAAGCGTACTGGTCTAACCTATCATCATTTCTCGTAATATTGATCGCCGAACGCGAAAAACCATATTCACTTTTCCGCCAGCCGGTCAAAGCGACCACACTGGTGAGTCCTGCGGAGGCAACTAGGCGTACCAACTGTCGAGGGTATGTATTACTGCTGTCTCGAAATTTATTTTCAACGAGCCCCATTGCCAAATAATCCTCGTCAGAGGGTAGCTGACAAGGGAACTGATCACAGCGATATTTTAATGTGCCCAATACTTCTTGAAAGAGTGCCATAGATACGCATGGTTGGCACTCGTTCAAGAGGCGCTGGGTTTCTGCTATATCCTGTTTGCGTATCCAATGCCAAAGGATAACACGCATCCGGTCCATATTTTCGAGAGAGGGCTGTAAACCTAAATCGACTACCAGGCATTTAAGTGTGTTGTCTTGAAGCAACGTGGCTTCAAATCGAGCTTGTTGGTAGGTAGCTTTATACTGATAAGCCACTTGTTTGTAAATATTACGTACACTTCGGGCAGACCAGGTGGGCCAGCGCCGGTTTATTTCATCAGGGGATCTTCCACGCAGAATCTGAGGTAACACATTGCTCACAGTGGACAGTTCGTAGCCTAATGACGCGGCTAACTTTGGAACTTCGCGAATTACCGAAGCCATCGCAATGGCCATTGGATAATGTTTTTCAAAGAAGGATAAACAGTGCTCCACATAATAGCGACCATGGTCCAGGGTCAGCATGTTGTAACTTCCCCCCTGAGTCCAATCGCGGTAGGTCAACTCGTTATCTGTCAATTCTGATATTAAATTTTTTAATTGCCTGTTGACGACCGCCTCTGTTAAATTTCGCGAGATAAAGTCTAAGCGAAGCCCCTCTAGCTCTTGCTTCCATGCTTTGATCTGAGCTGTGACTGAGAAAAGGGTATATGATTTGATAGTTGGGTTATTTTTTGATCCTCCCATCCACCAGCTGTGTGTAAGAAGATACGTCAATATTTCGGAACTATTATCCCGATTCAGTTGGGTAATGCTATAGTGTGCCATTGCAGCCCAAAAGAGCTTTATGCCGGCAAGACGACTTGCATACAAGTTGGGAGTTGTCACTTTAGCAAGTGAGAGCCATAGCCGCTTGGTTAGCAGAACCCAGTCGACCATGTTGGCCAAGGGCCAATCAGGATGCTTTATGCTTATGTTCAATAGGTCATTGAAATCAATGTTTATGATATTCCCGCGCTGATTTTTAAATTTCCATCTATTATCTTTAAATACGTTATCAGTATAGCCAGGTAGTGCGTTCAACTGTGCTTGTGCTTCATCGAAATTAATCTCTTGCAATGTAATTGTAGTTTTCCTCATTCCGTTGTCTCCATAACATGGCTAAAGAGCGGAGGTAGATGAGCTGATAATTTGATATAGGCTTTTTGTGCAGCCGCGGCAGTTTTCATGCGCATGAGGGTTCTAGTCATCCACTCGAGCTTGACTATAAGGGTGCGTTCCACCCAATCGGGACGAACCGACAGTAATTTCGACAGGTTCTCCTCGGCCTGAGTGATGTAGTGAATGAAATAGAGTGCAGTATCGATAGTGTCCGAGACGATGATCTTGCTGCCGTTGCTATCTTCAATAGAACTGTATCTCAGCGAATGGGTAACAACTTCATTCATATGAGTAGCTTCGATTATTCGCGTACGTAATTCCAAGTCTTTCACAGACTGGCTGATTTCCGTGATGGATGGCTGAAACACCACGTTTTGTAAATCATGTAACACTAGGCGTGTTATGCGGTGGGCCTGGTTTACCCATTCTTTGTTAGCATCAGTTAAATAGGATATTTTTTCTGTTAGTGATGTATGCGAATGGTGGTTGATAAGGTCTGATTCGCGGTAAGTGTCGGATCTAGCATGCACTGCTGTGGTTTTTATGTGCGTGAGCGTAAAACAGCTGGCTGGTAATGGCTTCGGTGTTAAATTATAGTACTCATTCACACTCTTTCTGGTCCGTTTATAAAATTGGGTGTAGTTTTCATTTCCCAGCTCTAGTGCCAGCATGGCACGAGAGAAAACTGATGTGGCGTCGGCTAATTCAAGTTTGGTATTGAGTGTCCTCTGGAAGCTTGGTAATTTCCAGACTTTCACAAGAAGACTCATGGCATTATGTGTGTGATCTAAGGCTGGAAATTTGTTTTGTTCGGCGATTTTTGTCCTGAACAAGGATGGCATAGACAAACCAGTCATATAATTATCCATTGCCTTCGTCCAAGGGTCGCTACCCATGAGGATGGCAGGTTGTTTGGTTGTGCCCGCTCGCCCCTTGTAATAAGTACACTCCATCGCGATTAATCGGCCGAAGCGGTTGCGTTCACAGGCATAATTGCTGGTTTTTAACTTCGGTATATCGGAAGGTTGGACTGCCTCACATGCCACCAACCAAGCACAAAGCAATTCCTCGACAGGTGAGTATTGTGTCTGATAGCTTGGGTGGAAGAATACTGGTCTTTGCCAGGGAGGGTTTTTGTTCTTTCCATAAGTTATACTTTTCGGAAGATCCTGTGAGCCATATTTGTCCAGTCGGTTTTTTACAACACTTTGTGCATTTGGCACAATTAAATCTATCAGTAGCAATTGGGAGAACTCATCTTCGGCTTCATCTTGAGAATTGAACTCTCCGATGTGTTTCAACAGCAACCGATTCCAATCGTAGTACCAACACTTGTAAGAGGGGGCGAAGTCAATCGGGCACGATTTCTCCCAGCGGCCTCGCTGCTCCAGCAACCACAGTAAGCTAGTGGCGATAGTTACACGAAAGCTATTAAACAACAGGCGCGGACTTTCCAGCTGTAAATACGCTTCTTCTCCAAGAATAGCACGTAACCATGGTAAGTCTAACCACCGGGAGAGTGTCACCGATTGTTGCTCAGTGCTTTTTGAAGGTTTAGATAATGACGTTAGTGTCCGAATGTAATCGTGATCTTCGCTTGTTAAAGAGGTGCAGGCCAAACCTTCTCTGAGAATTGTGTTAATGAGGCTCAGTGTGCTGTGCTTCAATTCTTTGTCATTCATCAAATAAGCTTCATAATCTTTCAGCACGTTGTAACGGTTTGTGCCTTCCGCTTTGTAGCCTGATTCGTTGATCCAGTCAAAAAAACGCCTAATGTTATCGTGGTACCTGTGTTTAGAACGATCTCCGAGTCTGGAGAACCAGTCACTTTGTAGTCCGAAAGCACATGCATTGAAAATAATTCTGCTGTATTTGCTTTGTTTTTTTAGCTCAATGATCTTTGTCGTTCCGGCGTAAGTTTTATAATGGATTCTTTTGAGTTGTTGTGATAGTCTCCAAGATTGTTGGGGTATGGTCTTTTCAAAAAAAACCAATTTATTTTCAACTGCATAGCCTTGTATGTTTTTCACTACGGGGTCGATGTCATCCATACACCATTTCCTCCATTTCCAGCATCTGCAACCGCATGCGAATATACAAGGTGGTTACTGAAGGAGCCTGCCCACTTTTGCCAATGGTATGACCAAGCCGCTGCGCAACCACGATGAGTGCTGCTGACTCAGAGCGGGTTTCCCGACCATCGGGGCCGGCCAGCTCGGCGTGAAACAGTTCGGTGGCGAAGGTATGTCGCAGGTCATGAAAGCTTAGGAGAGGATTCAGACCTGCCGATTTCGCACGTTTCTTGAATACCCGTGATGCCTGCTCTTCACCAATACCGGTACCGATAAATCGTTGATCGGTTCTCAGGAAAAAGCTGGTGTCTTCACTACCGGTCTGGTCGATGAGCCATTGGCGCTCCGTTTCATAGTAGCGCTTCATATCCTGTAATAGGAGTCGGTCAAAATAGATCCAACGTGATTTGGAGCCCTTTGTGTATCGTCCTGCCAGCCTATAGCGAAACTGATTAACGTGGCTGAGATCATTGTTGTTTAGTTGTTCGAATAATGAGAGAAGGCTGTCTTTTCCGGCAACGCGTAGCCCCATCAGCTCGGAGGTTCTAAGTCCGACCTCGAAGCCCATCCGCATCATCAGCTTTTCGGCCAACGTCTCACAGGTATTTAGCAATTCGGTGCGCCAGTAGCGAGGAACGTACTGTATATAATGCTGTTTGTTGCTTTTTTCAGCCATTAACTGCCGGGTTTTTCTGTCAATCCTTAACTTTAAATGAGGACAGATACCCATGTAGTCTAACCAGTGGTAGTAAGCTGACAGTGCAGATCGATGAACGTTAAGTGAGTGAAATGAGTCAAGCCTTTTTGCTAAAACCTGGTTTATGTAATGATTTACGAATCGTTCGCTGCATGCTGGAGAGGCATGCAGTCCCGGTTTTTGTTGATGAGCTCGACATTCCTCCAAGTAGCCAAGAAATGTAGACAGGCAGTAAATGTAAGAACGTATTGTTGTGTCCGAAATATCCCGCTCAATCAACGAGCTGATTCGCCTACGAGATGATTCATCAGAAATCTCACGAGCCTCATACACGACGCCATGCCGGGATAGGTGAGTCGAGAACATCAACGGCAGAATTGGTGGTGCGGACTGTTGGTCAAGAATCACCCAAAGTGGGTCTAGCAAATGACCGTGATAGCTCAAGGTCAATTTTTCGACTCGAAGAGACATATAGTTGCCCACTTTTTCAATGTCTCTTTGTATAACAGCACAAGCCAGGCAGGCGGGCAACAAATTTCAAAGAATAGATGTGTCTAAGGAAAAGAAGTCCTTGAGGGCACCGCTCATGTAGCCGAGGTTCTCGGTGGTGCCAAGCAGGATGGCGTCGGCTTTCCTGACATCCTCGGGGCCAGCATCGAGCGGCGCCAGTACCTGAACGTCCACGCTGTCAATGTCCGGATGGCGGGCGCCACGCTCGGCCGCTTCCCTTAGTGCCAGGGTGTTGGGCGAGGGTGCATGGGCGACGATCAGCAGACGTTTCATGCAGGGCTCCGGCAAGGCTGGTGCGAGGATGGTGGCTAGAGCGGCGAGCGACGGTTCGGTGAGTCGATCTTCGGGCTGCCCCCTTGAAGCCATGGGGGATCATCATCATGTCAAAGACATGCGGGTTTGACAGCCCGGGGCGACTCGTCAAGGCTGGACATGGCTGCCGCGGTGAAATATTGCCTAGCGGTTGCATGAAAATCACGCAGACGCCCTTTGCAGATTGTGAACCATTTCGATCCAGGGAGGATATCACCATGCCCTTTGCGCTTTCTTCGCTAAGAGTGACCAGCACCGCCTTCGACAATGATGGCGCCATCCCCGCACGGCACTCCCAGGAGGCAGAAGACCTGTCTCCGGCGCTGGCCTGGGACGGCCTGCCCGAGGGTACCAAGTCGGTGGCGGTCATCTGTCATGACCCCGACGCGCCGCTGGTCCAGAAGGGATGCTACGGCTTTGTTCACTGGGTGCTCTACAACCTGCCGGCGTCTCTCTCCTCGCTGGAGGAGGCCACCGAGGAAGGCACCCGAGGAACCAACGACGCCGGCAACCTCGGTTTCAATGGTCCGATGCCGCCGGAAGGGCATGGCGTGCACCGCTACTACTTCTGGGTACTGGCGCTGGACACCGAGACGAACCTGCCGGAGGGCCTCGGCATGAATGAACTGCTGTCCGAGGTCGAGCCGCACCTGCTCGGCATGAATCGGCTGGTGGGGAGCTATCAGCGCGACGCCTGAGGCGCCTCGGCCTCCATCAGAACATGACGTACTGAAGCCCGTTTTTAACGGGCTTCTCGTTCAAGGATGACGCCCATGTACGAATGGATTTCTGCCCACAAGGACGTATTGCAGACGCTGGCCAGCGTCGGCTCGTTCATGATCTGGCTGATCTACGCGCAGCTTCTGTACTTTGGCTTTCGCCGCCAGCGTCGACCCCGTTTGATCATCAATCGCGGCAAGCGAAAGAATCTGGATGCGCTGTGCGTGATCAGCAACATGAGCGCCGAACCCATCTACTTGCAACATATCATGATGACGCTGGAGACCTCGGAAGGGGACTGGACGCTGGATGTCAGTGACCACGAGGCGGATCTTGATGATGATGAAGACCAGCAGGAAGCGGGCCACAACGCCAGTCATTGTACCCACCAGGGACCGCTGGACAGCGGTGGCTTCGTTCATATCGGTTCGTTCAATGCCTTGAAGGAACGTATCACCACCATCGCCGACATCGACGAGTCGCGGGATGGGCTGGTATTCAAGGCCGTCTGTGTACGGGTGATCGGCACCTACTGTTCGGAGAACCTGCCGATCGGTGCCGAGCGGCGTTTCGTGTTTCACCAGAGTAAGGATTCCTGCACCCTGGTGCCCGAGACCTGGGATACTCTGCAGTTCAGTACTCGCCGCCAGCGGCGGGCCCTGAAGGCCGATATCAAGCGTATCCATGAGCGCCAGGCCCAAGGCGAGGGCGAAAAGGCGGAAAAGGAAGATAAGGAGGAATAGGGAGCAATAGGAAGACAGCGCCTGACAAGGCTCTCCTTCCATTGGACGACTGGCAATCCGGCGGGGGGCGGAGTACCGTCTTCGCTTTTCCCACCTGCGAGAGTGTCATGAGCGACCTGCCCCCCTGTCCCGCCTGTGAGTCCCCATACGGCTACGAGGATGGCCATTCCCTGATCTGTCCCGAGTGCGGCCACGAATGGTCGTTGAACGCCGAGCCCGATGAGAGCGGTGACCAGGTGCGTGACGCCCACGGCAATGTGCTGAGCGACGGCGACAGCGTCACCGTGATCAAGGATCTGAAGGTCAAGGGGTCTTCTTCGGTGGTCAAGGTTGGCACCAAGGTGAAGAACATCCGCCTGGTCGATGGTGACCACGACATCGACTGCAAGATCGATGGCATCGGTGCCATGAAGCTCAAGTCGATGTACGTCAAGAAGGCCTGAATGCGGCCCTTGAGGCGTCATGCAAGGGCAAACGCCAGCGCTTGGAAAGCGCTGGCGTTTTTTTATGCTCGACTTGCGTTGGTTGCCCTGACGCGACCTGTGCTCAGGTGAGGCTGGCGCCCACGAACAATGTCACGGTGGTGACTCCCAGGGTCATCAGGATATAAGGCAGCGCCCACTTGACGAAGCGCTCGTAGGGTATCTTGGCAAGCGCCAGTCCGGCGACCAGATGGGCGGCGGTGGGGGCGAACATGTTGATCCAGCCGCTGGCGGACTGGAAGGCGGTGACCACCAGTTCGCGATCCACGCCCGAGAAGTCGGCCAGTGGCGCCATCAGCGGCATGGACACCGTGGCCAGCCCCGAGGTCGATGGGATGAAGAAGCTCAGCACGATGTGGACCACGTAGGCCACCACCACGAACAGTCCCGAGGACAGGCCGGCTACCGCGCCTTCGGCCCAATTGAGGATGGTGTCGATGATCACGCCGTTGTCCATCACCACATAGATGCCGCGTGCCACGGCCACCACCAGGGCCACGCCGATCAGGTCCTTGGCACCATTGAGGAAGGTCTCGATGAAGTCGGATTCGGACTGTCGATTGATCAGGGCGATCAGGATGGCAGCGCTCAGGAACAGGGTGGAGAGTTCATCGAACCACCACCACAGGGTCGGAAAAGCCGTGATGCCCATGTCTTCCCAGGGCACGACGCCGTAGACCATGATCCCGAAGGTCATGAAAAACACCGTCATGGTCAGCTTGTGGCGCAGGGTGAACGCCTGGGTCGAGGCGGCCTCCTTGGCCTGAGGGGCGGCCGCCAGCTGCAGGTCCGCCAGCACCGAGCGCTGCGGGTCGCGCTTGATCCGCGCGGCGTAGCGCATCACGAACCAGATAGCCAGCGACACCAGGATCACGAACTGCACCAGCCGGAGGGTGATACCGGCGCCGATCGGCAGGCCGGCGAAGCCCGAGGCGATGCCGGTGGCGAAGGGGTTGACGGTGGAGGCCAGCACACCGGTGCCGGAGCCGAGCAGGATGATGCCTGCGGCCACCATGCGGTCGTAGCCGGCGGCGGTGATCACCGGCAGGATGATGGCCCAGAAGGCGACCGTTTCCTCGGCCATGCCGTAGGTGGACCCGCCGAGGGCAAACAGCACCATCAGTACGGGAATCAGGTACTGCTCGCGCCCGCCAAAGCGCTCGACCACCGCGCCGATCCCGGCATCCAGGGCGCCCGAGCGCATCGTCACTGCCAGAAAGCCGCCGATAACCAGCACGAACAGGGCAACGTCCACGGCCTTGTGGAATCCCTGGATCGGGGCCACCAGCACATCCAAAGGCCCCTGGGGGGAGCTTTCCAGCACCTGGTAGGTGCCGGGAATCGGCAACAGGCGGCCGTCACCCTGATAGTCGAGCACGTCGCTGGCAGCAATGACCTGATCGCTGCCTTCCACATGGTAGTCGTACTTGCCGGCGGGCATGACCCAGGTCAGCACCGCCACTAGCGCGGTGATCACAAAGAGCAGGGTATAGACCGTGGGCATGCGCAGGCCGGAGCGCCGTTTGGAGGAGGTCGCTTGCGTTTCCATCTCGGTTTCCTCGTTTCAGAAGGTCATGGTGTAGGCTCTTTTGTTGTCGGTGTGATCAGGGACAGACGGCCCTTGTGTGACCGCCTGTCTTCGAGTCTACGGGCCTCGACAGTCTGTCGGGACTTGGGTCGGCACAATGCTTGATCCGCTGCAAGGACGGCGACGATGCGGCGAGATGAGAGATAAATTTGCTGGCCTGGCTCAAGAAATGAGGCGACGCCAATGTTTCACCACACGCGGTCTCGCTGCACGACGAGACACGCGCAGGGTTGTCGTGTGCAGGGCAATAGGAAGTGGCGCTGGGGGCGGCTGACAGGGCGGCTGAAAGGGCGGCTGAAAGGGCGGCTGAAAGGGCGGCTGAAAGGGCGGCCGGGAGGCCGACTGAGCGAGCGGCCGGCCCTGCCGCAAATGAGGGCCTTGGGTCAGGTGATATGGCCAGGGGCCCGGTGTGGCGGCCCCTGGCGAGTTCATCCATAGCCCAGAGATCAGCCTTCGAAGTTCCAGGTCAGGCGGGCGTTGATGCGACCCTCGCGGCTATCGGTCTCGAGGTCACGATCGCCGATGGGCTCAGCGTATTCCAGGGTGAGGCCGTACAGACGTCCTTTGCCCAGGCTGACGCCGGCCGCCGCCGAAGCCAGGTGGCTATCCGCGTCGCGCTCCTGAAACTCGGTGCGGGCGCCATCCAGCACCAGGTAGGGCTCGACGCGCGAAAGCCAGGCGCTATTCACAGGCTGCAGATAGCGTAGTTCCAGCGCCCCGGCGAAACCGTAGTCGCCCTCCGCCTGGCCGGCGTCATAGCCGCGCCCGAAGCGTTGGCCACCGTAGTTGCCGCGCTCGGGTTCCGGCAGCGCATCGTCGGAGTAGAAACCGTTGGCGCTGGCGGTAAGGCGCCAGTGATCGCCATACAGGCGTCTGTACTGGGCGTCCAGCTGCCAGCGGGTGAAGTGCAGATCTCCGTTGTCGGCAAGCGGTGTACCGTTGAGCCGACGCTGCTGCTCGTTGGCCCCCAGATCCATGCCCTGGCGCAGGGCCAGCGAGGCCAGCCAGAACTGCCGTCCACGCTGGGTGCGATAGTTCAGGTCCAGATCGGCGGCCGAATACTCGGACTCCTCGACCAGTTGGTTGAGGGTCTGTTCCTCGAAGCTGAGTGATGTGGTCTTGGTCTCGTCGTGATGACGCAAGGCACCGCCCAGGGTCAGGCTCGAGGAACGTGACAGCAGCAAGGGGTAGGACAGCCCCAGGCGATAGCGTCTGCGGTCGGTATCCTGATCCTGGCGCAGATCGAAGCGCTGTCCGTCGAGCAGGTAGATCAGATTCTCCTCGTCCTCACCGTCATAGCTGTCGGCGGAGGCGGTCAGGGTCAGGCCGTCGTTGCCGATATCGGTACGATAGTCCAACGCGTAGAGCTCGTTGTCGTTGTCGATGGGCCACAGCCAGGAGAAGCCCAGGCTGTCGCCCCAGGTAGTCAGGCTCTGGGTCGAGACCCTGTTGATGAAGACGGCGTCCTGCTCATCGCCGCCGCTGAGGTTGCCCGAATAGTCAAAATGATCGATACGACGTTCTTCGACACGCAGGGTAGTGGCGCCGCTGGGGGTGCGCGGCACCGGTGCCTTCAAGGTCAGGCTGGCACCGGGAATTCGCTCGATCAGCCCGCTGACACGCTCAAAGGTGCTGCGCGTCAGAGGGCGTTCTTCCAGCAATGGCTGGACCAGTTTCTCCACCCGGCCCGCCACGGGGTCATCGTCCACCACGATCTCGGTACGGGCGATATGCCCCTCCACCAGTACGATGCGCACGTTGCCGTCACGAAAGTTGTTGGTTGGCAGGTAGGCGAAGGACAGCGGATAGCCGCCATCCTGGTAGGCGTCGGTGATCGCCTGGACTTCGGCCTCGATGGCCTCTCGGCTCACACTCTGCCCGATCATGGCCTGAAGTCCCTGACTCAGTTCGGCCAGATCCAGCACGCTGTCGCCGATGAAGCGCACGTGACGCACGGTGACGCGGGCAGGGATGCCGGCGCTGGCGTCGCTGGGCAGGTCAACCTCGGTTTCCACGCTGCGCTGTTGTGGCGCCAGCCGGCGATTTTCGATGATGTCGTCGACGGTCTCCAGCGTCTGCTGGGCCTGGAGGGGGGGCACGGCCAGCAGGCTGCCGGCGGCCATCACTAGTGGAAGGGGACTGTATCGCGAACGTGGCGGGGTAGGCGGCTTGGTGTAGGGCGTTGGTTGCGGCGTAGTGCTTGGCATAGGCTTCCTTGTCGATCCCTGGTAGAGGCCCCTCAAGGGGGCTCGAATATTGTTATGAACAGCGTCTGGACTGGTGTTGGGTTTGACCTCAAGAAAAGGCCCGATACCCGCGGGGGTATCGGGCCTGCGTCTGGCATGGCTGGTCAGGCGAGATCAGTTTCTGCCCAGCAGTCCTCCCAGAACGTTGCTGACCAGGCCGTCATTGCTGCTGGCGTCGTTACTGCTGCCGTCCTGGCTGCTACCCATGTCACCGGTAAGCTTCTCGGTCACGCCACCGACGGCGTCCAGGGTGCCGCCGACCAGGCCACCGCCGCTGTCGCTGTCGCCACCGCCGAGGGTGCTGGTCAGGGTGTCGGAGACGCCGGAGACCAGGCCGCCGCCACTGTCGCCACCGCCGAGGGTGCTGGTCAGGGTATCGGAGACGCCAGAGACCAGGCCGCCGCCACTGTCGCCACCGAGGGTGTCGCCAAGCCCTGCGGTCAAGCCGCTGCCGCCGCCCAGCGTATCGTTGAGTCCGGCGATGAGGTTGCTGTCACCACCAAGCTGGTCGCCAAGCCCTGCCTCGAGTCCGCCCCCGAGGCCGCCTTGCTGGCTTCCTCCGAGGTCCGAGAGCAGAGCCCCTTGGCCCAGCAGTCCGGCAGATTCCAGTTGACTGAGTCCCTGACCATCGAGGCGTGAAAGCAGTCGAGCCTCATCACCGCCCAGCAGTCTGCCGGTGTTGGCGGCGATGCCTCCGACACCACTGACAGCACCACCCACGCCAGCGGCGAGGTCATTGCCCTGGCCCAGGCGGCCACCCAGTCCATCTACCGCTACGCCGGCCTGGATCAGCACGTTGCCTACCTCGGGGCCGACCACCAGGGCCTGGCTGAGCTGGGTAACGCCGCTATCCGTCTGGATGACAACGGGGCGCAATACCGCCGACACTTCGCGGGTCAGGCCACCAAGGTGCGAGCCATCGTCGTTGAAGTTCAGGGTCAGCACGTTACCGGCCTGGGTCACGCCGCCACCAAGGGCCGCGACGCTGCTGCCGAGCTGGGTGATGGCGCCGCTGCGGTTGTCGAGCTGCATGACCAGGGGGAGCTGGTTCAGGTTGCCGACGGTGGCGCCGAGGCTGGATACCACCTCTCCGGTTTCGGAGACCGCTACACCGCCGCCGGCCAAGGTGGTTCCCACAGCGTTGGGGTTATTCGAGAAGTTGCCCAGACCATTGTCGAGTCCGTTGCTGAGCCCGGATACGGCTTGGCCGCCATTGCTGATGACATTGCCCAGCCCGTCGGTGACGAACTCTCCACGTCCTCCCAGACTTTGTTGCGAAATGCCATCGCCCAGGGCGGTGACCGCGTCTCCAGCACCGGCGCCGGTCTGTCCTGCGCTGGCGACGGTGCGCTCCAAGTCGGTGCGGCCGTCGTCAGGTGCACTGGTATCGCCATCGAGCAGTCCGCCGAGGCCGCCGCCTGAGCCATTGTCGCCTTCACCGCCGCCGAGCAGCTCGCCGGTCGCGATGACGATATTACCGCTGCCGGTCACGCTATCGCCGGCGCCGCCAAGCAGAGAGTAGCGTTCACCGATGCGCTGACCGAGGTCGGCCAGGGTGCCACCGGTGCGTAGCAGCAGGTTGCCGGCCTGGGCCGGCAACACCAGCGCTTGACCGACGCGTGTGACCTTGCCGTCGGTGCCCAGCAGCACAGGACGAAGGGCAACACCAAGCTTGGTAGTGGTGGCCCCGAGCACCTCGCTGGAATCCTCGAAATTGACGCTGAGTGCGTCGCCTGCGCGCTCCACCTTGCCGCCGAGCCCATTGACGGTGGTACCGAGCTTGGTCACCAGGCCTGTTCGGGCGTCGAGTTCCATCACTACGGGCAGTTCGCCCAGGCTGGCAACGGTGTCTCCTGTCGCCGAAACTGCCTGTCCAAGCTCGCCGACACCGTTGGTCACGCCTGCGGCGGTGGTGCCCAGATAGTTGTCATTGGTACTGAGACTGCCGACACCATCGCGTATGCCGCTCGAGATGTCGCCGACCGCATCGCCCGTTTCGGAGACGATCGTACCTGCAGGTTCGGTGACGCTGGCCAATTGAGGGACGGCGCTCTGCTGGGAGATGCCGTTCCCGATGTCAGTAAGCGTGGTGTCTACACCGTCGCTGGTATCGGCGGTCGCCAGGAAGACACCTTCCAGCGATGAGCGGGCAATGCCATCGCCGCCATCACCACCGTCGGATCCATCACCACCGGAGCCATCACCACCGGAGCCATCGCCACCGGAGCCGCCATCGCCACCTGAGCCGCCATCGCCACCGGAGCCATCGTCGCCACCGCTGGTAATCGGGTCCTGGCTGTTACTGGCCAGGGTGCGAGAGTTGCTGGAATCACCAGAGCAGGCGGTCAGGGTCGCCATCGCGCTGGCGAGAGCAATAACGAGCAGTTTTCGTTGCAAAGTCATCGGTTTATACCTCACCTAGTCCGGATGTAATGGTTGTCTTGGTGGAAAGGCAATGAAGCCTGTATGGGCTTTCTAAAACTCTTGTCGTTGAATATTTAGCGTAGATGCATCTTTACGCATAATTCCTTTTTATTAGCTTTTTATGGGTTTTAATTGGTGTTTAAGTGTTATCAAACGTAATGAAAGGTGTTATGAAGTGATTGTGCTGAAGATTGTTTTGAAAAGGGCGGGGCGCTCGGGCGTACACTGAACTAGCACCGTGCTAGGCTCATGTAGCAGCAAGGAGAGGTGATGATGAGCCCTTGGCGTTTTGTAGTAATGTTGGTCGCAGGAGCCATGGTTGCCGGGGTACTGGCGGCCTGTGATGGAGATTCAACAGTGAGTCAGCCTTCGGAGACGAGCGGTGAGCGAGACATCGCGTCCGGTCCTGTCGAAAGGGTGACGTCCCGAGTTGATGAACCTGAACCGATGACGGTAGCGGCGCTGAACGAGCCGGTGACGGTTTCGCTGGATATCCGGCTGGCGTCGGATCGGCGAATGCATGTGGCGGCCACGACCAACTTGCCGGAAGGCACCAGAGTCCAGCTGCGGGTGGTGCGCGAGGCCAGCAATGTGCGTTGGCAGTCACGCACCGAGGTGCGTGAGGGCAGTGTGGCAGCTGGGCCCTACGGTCCCGGTAGCGGGTTGCCCGATGGCTACTATCGTATCGAACTGGTCACCGCTCCTGCTGACGTGCAGCCCGCCGAGGTCAAGGCGCGGATCGGGCCGAGCGGCGAGTACCTTGATGGGCCACTGGTTGCCACGTCGGAGCATGGACTGGGCAAGATCATCAAGGCTAGCCAGCGGTTTCTGGTAGGACAGGAAGTGCGACGAACGCTGGACGATGTCGAAGTGCAGCAAAGCCCCTGAATCAACCCTTGAAAGCAGCCCTTGATAAGTGTCCCTAAGACGCGAACGCAGCAGGAAGTTGTTACAGGCCGCCCGTGGAAGTCGCTTTTGGAAATCGTTTTTGGAAATCGTTCCGGAAGCGTGTTCTTGAGAAGTGTTCCTGGCAAAGTTCTTGCGAAAAGTTGTTGAGAAGATGTATCTGAAAAGGCTTTGAGAAGTGTTCTCGGAAAACATGCTTGAGAAAAGTTCTTGGGAAGAGTTCTCGGGGCAACGTTCTTGAGAAGAGTTCTTGGGAAGGGTTCTCGGGGCAACGTTCTTGAGAAGAGTTCTTGGAAAAGACTGAGAACAGTTCTGGAGAAGTGTTCCAGAAAAGCGTCCTGGAAGATGGCTGGAAGCGGACGTCATGTGTCGAACACGCCTGGACGCCATCGCCGACTTATAAGTAAGAGGGATAAACGGCGCCAGGGGTAAGAAGCTCAAGAGATAAGAAACGCAAGTGATAAGAAGCGCAGGGGATAAGAAGGGCAAGGCACTGAGAGCGGTGGCGACAAGACAGCCGGGCAGGGCTGAGGCGGCAAGGGACAGTAAGGCCGGATTGACCGACCTGACCCGTCGGGCTCGCTCCCGGGGGTTGGGCGCCTGGTTGGATGATCTGGGTAGGCGAGAGATGAAACGTCAGGCCCGGCCGACTGCTTTTGGTTTCATCTCTGCTTTTCGTCTCACCTCAGGTCGCTGACTCGCTACGCCATAGCGCTACCACCTTGGCCTTGAGTCGCATGCCGCTGTGATAAGGCATGGTGGTGGTCTGGCCCTGGCGCTGAAAGGTCAGTTGCCCGTTGTTGTCCTGTGCGACTCGGCGCAGGTACAGGGTGTCTTCCTCCGCCACAAGATAGAGTCCCGGCTGCCGGAATATCTCGGTCGGAGCCACGGCGGCCAGATCCAGCGGTCCCAGAAAATCGAAGTGCTCATCCGGCGCTGGCGTCACCAGGTGGCAGTCACCGTCCCAACGCTGCTCCGGGATCAGCTCCAGTGGCAGATCGATCCCCTTGTGGGCGACTTCCTGCCAGGGCAGCGGCAGGGTCGATCTCAGGTAGAGGGGAGATGGTCGGTTCGGTTCTCCTTCCAGCAGGTGTGCCAGGGGGCAGTTAAGGGCCTGTGACAGCGCCACCAGGCGTTCATGCCCGATCTGCTTGATGGTGCCGGACTCCCAGTAGGAAATGGTGACGTCAGAGACCCCGACCTGGCGAGCCAGCGCCGCCTTGTTCAAGCCGGCTGCCAACCTCAAAGATTTGATGCGCGGACCCAGCGCGTCCATGGAACCTTCCTGTCGACACATAAAGAGAATTTAGAATACTCATTCATAAGCACCTCTTGTGCAATATCAGGCGTCAACGATATTCGACGGTTCCTATGCCGCACTACCAGGTGATCGGCTCGTTGGCCCAGTCGAAGAAGCCGCCGCTGTCGTCGGGGCCACGCTGCTGCACCATGGTCATCAGTCGGTCGGCGACAAAGTCGGCGGTGAACAGCTTGTGCTCAGGGACTCGGGCCTGAAAGGGGCGTGACAGCAAGCTGTCGGTGGTACCCGGGTGGAAGCTCAGCACGCAGGACCGGGGGTTCAATCGCTTGAGTTCGATGGCAGCGGTTTTCATCAGCATGTTGTGGGCGGCCTTGCTGGCGCGGTAGGCGTACCAGCCGCCCAGGCCGTTATCGCCGATCGAGCCGACCCGTGCCGACAGGCTGACCACGGTGGTGGGATGGGAGCCCTTGAGGTGGGGAAGCAGCGTCTGGAGCATCAAGGCCGGCGTGGCGGCGTTGACCTGAAAAAGGGTCGTCAGGGCGGCTTCGTCGAGGTCCTCCAGGCGTTTCTCGGGCTGAATGTTGCTTGCTTCGTCGTGCAACAGGCCAATGGCGTTGACCACAAGGTGAAGAGGAACGGCTTGGCCAGCAGGGCCGTGAAGGGCTCGACCCAGGTCAGCCCGGCCCTGTGCAGTGGTGACATCGCCTTCGATCGCTTCCAGGCGAGAAGAGGAGGCCTGAAAGGAGGTTCGGCTGACGACGGTCGCCTGCCCCAGCCGTGGGTCGGCGAGCAGTCGATCGACGACGGCGCGACCTATGCCTCCATTGCCGCCGATGACGAGGGCGCGATAGCCGTCGGGAAGTCTGTCCATGTCGCTCTCCTGGCCTGGGTGGGGTGGCAACCTGTTCGAGTCCCGCACGGGGTGACGATTTCAGAGTTTCGCGAATCCCGCCGGGTCCTGCGCAATTGCTTCGTCGGTGCGTATAATGCGCCCACGCCGCCAGCTTGGCTTCAACGACTTCAGGATGCAGGACGTTATGACTGTTCGCACGCGTATCGCCCCGTCGCCCACCGGGGACCCCCACGTAGGAACCGCCTACATTGCCTTGTTCAACCTGTGCTTTGCTCGACAGCATGGGGGAGAGTTCATCCTTCGCATCGAGGACACCGATCGTGTTCGTTCCACCGCCGAGTCGGAGCAGATGATCCTCGATTCGTTGCGCTGGTTGGGGCTCGAATGGGACGAAGGACCCGATGTAGGCGGCCCGCATGGTCCCTATCGTCAGAGCGAGCGAGGAGACATCTATGCCGAGCACGCCCAGCGATTGATCGATGCCGGCCATGCCTTCAAGTGTTACCGCACCAGCGAGGAGCTCGACGAGCTGCGTGAGGCGCGCAAGGCCCAGGGGCTGCACCTGGCGCTGAAGCCGGCCGATCTGGCGCTTGATCCCGATGAACAGGCCCGTCGCGAGCAAGAGGGCATGCCCTATGTGGTGCGCATGCAGGTGCCGGAAAGCGGCCCCTGCGTCGTTCAGGACATGCTGCGTGGCGCCATCGAGGTGGACTGGGCCCAGGTGGATGCGCAGATCCTGCTCAAGTCCGACGGCATGCCGACCTATCACCTGGCCAATGTGGTGGATGATCACCTGATGGGGATCACCCACGTGCTGCGTGGCGAGGAGTGGATCAATTCGGCGCCCAAGCACCAGTTGCTGTATGAGTACTTTGGCTGGGACATGCCTGAGCTGTGCCATATGCCGCTGCTGCGCAATCCCGACAAGTCCAAGCTGTCCAAGCGCAAGAACCCTACCTCGATCAACTATTATCGGCGTATGGGATTCCTGCCCCAGGCGGTAACCAACTATCTCGGACGCATGGGCTGGTCCATGCCGGACGAACGAGAGAAGTTCTCCCTCGCCGAGATGATGGAAAACTTCGACATTCAGCGGGTATCGCTGGGTGGCCCGGTGTTCGATCTCGAGAAGCTGACCTGGCTCAACGGTGTCTACCTGCGCGAGGACCTGGACGACCGCGCCTTTCTCCAGGCCTTGATGACCTGGGCCTTCAATGAAGACTATGTGGCGCAGATCCTGCCCCAGGTGCGCACGCGGGTCGATACCTTGTCCGACGTGGCGCCTCTGGCGGGGCACTTCTTCTCCGGGCTGCCCGCCATCAGCGAAGCAAGCTTCGACGGGATCAACCTGGAGCGTGAAGATCTCGTCAAGCTGCTGCAGTTCCTGGTCTGGCGGCTCGAAGGTGTGTCCAGCTGGAACAAGGACGCGCTGCTGGCCGAGATCAAGCTGTTGGGCAGCCACTTCGATCTGAAGATGAAGGTACTGCTGGCACCGGTCTTTATCGCCATCACCGGCTCGTCATCGAGCACCTCGGTGATGGACGCCATGGCGATTCTTGGCTCCGACATGACCCGCGCCCGCCTGCGTCACGCCATCGGCGTGCTGGGTGGCGTCTCCAAGAAGCAGGCCAAGCGCTTCGAGAAGGAATATCGCGAGTTGCCGGCGGAATAGTGACAAGTGATGGCGGTGGGGGAGAGGCGTTATTGCGAGCCCCCATCGCCATGGCGCTTGATACGTTTAGCTCCCCCGCGCCCGCCTGCGTCACGCCATCGGCGTGCTGGGTGGCGTCTCCAGGAGGCAGGCCAAGCGCTTCGAGAAGGCGCGCCGCGAGCTTTCCGGAGAAAAAGCGCGAGTTGCCGGCGGAATAGTGACAAGTGATGGCGGTGGGGGAGAGGCTTTATCGCGAGCCCCCATCGCCATGGCGCTTGATACGTTCAGCTCCCCCGCGCCCGCCTGCGTCACGCCATCGGCGTGCTGGGTGGCGTCTCCAGGAAGCAGGCCAAGCGCTTCGAGAAGGCGCGCCGCGAGCTTTCCGGAGAAAAAGCTCGAGTTGCCGGCGGCATGATGAAAAAGATGGGGAGGCCTGCTGGCACCCCATCACCTTGGCATCGCCATGGCCGGGACACCGAAAAATTTTGGCGCTTCCGGGGTTGACCAAATCTTATGATATCCGTAAGATACGTCTCGTCTTCACGAGATGGGGCCTTAGCTCAGCTGGGAGAGCGCGACACTGGCAGTGTCGAGGTCAGCGGTTCGATCCCGCTAGGCTCCACCAATCTCGTTTCAGGCTGCGTCCCATTCGTCTAGTGGTCCAGGACACCGCCCTTTCACGGCGGGAACAGGGGTTCGAACCCCCTATGGGACGCCACTTCCTGTGCGTAGCGTCTGCTCCGTATGGATTCATGCTTTCGCATGAATCGTTGTGAACTCCGTGGTCTCTCCTCTTGTTATCACCATTCGCTTTGTGAGCTCTTCGTGATTTGCACGAAGCCTCAGTTTGCTTGTGGATGGTTTGCAAAAACTGTCTTGTACGGCTTGACAGAACCTTCCTCTTGTCCACCAGTGACGCATTTTTCCCCCGGTCAGCCTCTGCTACGGGGATAACGCCCGTGGTTGCGCGATTTATATTTTTTCCTTTCAAAATCAATGTGTTGCGACAGGTTAAAAATTAACCAATCTAAGTCCAATGCCCAGTTCATGGCGATTCGAGGGCGGTTTCGATAGGTTGTGAACAGGGTTATCCACAGAAAGTGTGGAAAACGCTGGGCGGGGTGAAAAGGGCTTGGGGAGAGAGGGGGATGTTGGCCCATGAGCGCATGCCGGCGCCGCGAGAAGGTCGGGCCAGCAGGAGGGCGCTGGCCCGGCAGGTATGGAAAATGTCAGTCCTTGCGGTCAGACCTTTCGCGCAGGCGTCGCAGCAATGAGGACGTGTCCCAGCGCCCACCCCCCATTGCCTGCACGTCGGCGTAGAACTGGTCCACCAGGGCGGTCACCGGCAGGCGAGCCTCCAGCTGACGCGCCTGGTTCAGACAGATATCCAGATCCTTGCGCATCCAGTTGACGGCGAAGCCATGCTCGTATTCGTCACGGATCATGGTCGCGTGACGGTTCTCCATCTGCCACGATCCGGCGGCTCCCTGGCTGATGACCTCGACCACCCGCTCCTGATCGAGACCCGCTTGCTCGGCGAAATGAAGGCCTTCAGCGAGGCCCTGGACAAGGCCCGCGATGCAGATCTGGTTGACCATCTTGGTCAGCTGTCCGGCGCCGACGCCGCCCATCAAGGTTACGGCTCTGCCATAGTGCTCGAGTACCGGCCTTGCCCTGGAGAAGTGCTCCTCCTGGCCGCCGCACATGATGGTCAGGGCGCCGTTCTCTGCTCCTTGCTGGCCGCCAGAGACCGGCGCATCGATGAAGCCCACATCCTGCTTCTGGCAGGCCTGGTCGAGCTCCTCGGCGAGGCTCGAGGAGGCGGTGGTATGGTCCACCAGGATGGCGCCCTGGGAGAGCGTCGACAGTACCCCGTCGGGCCCGGTGGTGACCTCGCGAACGTCGTCGTCATTGCCCACGCACACCAGTACCAGATCGGCGCCGCTGGCGGCCTCTGCGGGTGTCGGGTGGTGGCTTCCTTCGTAGCGTTCGCACCACTGCTCGGCCTTGCTTTGCGTGCGATTGTAGACGCGCACTGTCAGCCCGGCTTCGGCGAGATGTCCTGCCATGGGAAAACCCATCACGCCAAGGCCGATAAAGGCGACGGTGGAGATGTCTTGACTCATGAAAGCGCTCCTTTGTTATTTGCTTCGAAGGGGTCAGCATAGCGCCGGTAGGCGTGTCCGTTCATCCGTTGGGCAAAAAAGTTGAACAAAAAAAGGGCCGCCCCGGAGGGCGGCCCTTTTCATGGCAATGCGACGCGGGATGTTGCGTCTTCTGGCGTGACGGCGATTCCCTTGCCTTGGGCAGCGGGCGCCACGCGAATTACCTGGTCGGCGAATTACTTGGACGGGTAGTCGCGCTTGGGATGCCCGGTGTAGAGCTGGCGCGGACGACCGATCTTGTAGCTTTCGCTGATCATCTCGTTCCAGTGCGAGATCCAGCCGATGGTACGGGATACCGCGAAGATGACCGTGAACATGTTGGTCGGGATGCCCATCGCCTTGAGGATGATGCCGGAATAGAAGTCGACATTCGGGTAGAGCTTGCGCTCGACGAAGTACTCGTCTTCCAGGGCGATCTGCTCCAGGCGCTTGGCGATCTTGAGTTGCGGATCGTCGGCCTTGCCCAGTTCTTCCAGGACCTCGTCGCAGGTCTCTTTCATGACCTTGGCGCGCGGGTCGAAGTTGCGATAGACGCGGTGACCGAAGCCCATCAGCTTGAACGGGTCATCCTTGTCCTTGGCCTTGTCGATGAAGCGCTGGATGTTCTCTTCGGAGTCGTCGCCGATCTCGTCGAGCATGTTGAGCACTGCTTCGTTGGCGCCACCGTGGGCAGGACCCCACAGGGCCGCGATGCCGGCGCTGATGCAGGCAAACGGGTTGGCGCCGGTGGAGCCTGCCAGACGCACCGTGGAGGTGGAGGCGTTCTGCTCGTGGTCCGCGTGCAGCATGAAGATGCGGTCCATGGCCTTGGCGTAGACCGGGTTGATCTCGTAGGGCTCGCACGGATTGCTGAACATCATGTAGAGGAAGTTCTCTGCATAGTTCAGGTCGTTGCGCGGGTAGTTGAAAGGCTGTCCGATGTTGTACTTGTAGGACATGGCCGCGATGGTCGGCATCTTGGCGATCAGGCGAATGGCGCTGATCTCGCGGTCCTTGGCCTGGGTAATGTCCAGGTGGTCATGATAGAACGCCGCCAGGCCGCCAATCAC
This sequence comes from Halomonas sp. MMSF_3323, assembly GCF_030733595.1. NCBI lineage: Bacteria > Pseudomonadati > Pseudomonadota > Gammaproteobacteria > Oceanospirillales > Halomonadaceae > Halomonas > Halomonas sp. MMSF_3323. The sequence continues at coordinate 66,534 of NZ_JASHIT010000010.1, forward strand.
GCCGCACATGATCGACATGGGGTGGGCGTCGCGACGGAACCCCTTGAAGAAGTTGGCGATCTGCTCGTGGACCATGGTGTGGTTGCGCACCCGGTGCTCGAAGTCCTTGTACTGCTCTTCGTCCGGCAGTTCACCGAACAGCAGGGTGTAGCAGAGCTCGACGAAGTTGGAATGCTTGGCCAGCTGCTCGATCGGGTAGCCGCGGTGCAGTAGCACGCCGTTGGCGCCATCGATGTAGGTGATGCCGGATTCGCAGGAAGAGGTGGCCAGGAAGCCGGGGTCGAAGGTAAAGAGGCCTTCCGCTCCGAGTCCGCGCACGTCAACGACGTCGGGGCCGAGGGTGCCTGAATGGACGGGAAGTTCGACAGGTTTCTCCAGACCATCCACCGTCAGGGTCGCTTTTCTCTCAGCCATGTCAGGCCTCCTTCGTGTTCGATATGGAGCGATACGTTGTCATTTCTCACTAACGTGCCGACGAATAGGGGGTCGCCCGGCAAAAAAGGTTCGCCCACTATAGAAGCGTTCAGGATATTGTCAATTCTCCCATTGAACGCTTGCTGTTGTACTATGCTCATTTAGCAGTATAGGTGTTGTATAGGTTATGGTGCTTTGCACCATAGGCTGTCCTTTTGCGGTGCAGCAACTTGACGAAGTCGCATTTTTATGCAGCTTTGCCGCATTTTCCGACGAAGCGTTCGCCAAATTGCATGGTCATGCCATTTGTCATGGTGGGGGCATGTCCCTATAATTCAGGCCGCGACTGGCAGGAACAGGAGGTCGTGTCCAACTTGTCGCAGGTTGGGTCACGACAGCGCCCTTCCCAAAACCACCGCCCGCTCGGGCCTCTGGCCCGTATGTCGTAGAGTGGGCCAAGAGAGTGTGTAGAGAGCCGTGAATAGCAAACGACCCGTAAATCTGGATCTATCCACGATCCACTTCCCCCTTCCCGCCTTGACGTCGATTACCCACCGGGTCACTGGCGTCATTCTCTTCGTCGGTCTGATCTTCGGCTTCTGGGCGTTGGACGCCTCGTTGTCCTCGCCGGCCGGTTTCGATGCCGTACGCGATGCGCTGGCGCACAACTTCTTCGCCAAGCTGGTGGCCTGGGGACTGTTGTCCGCTCTGGCCTTCCACTTCGTCGCCGGCTGCAAGCACTTCATTATGGACGCCAACATCGGCGTGTCATTGGAAGGTGCGGTGAAAAAGGCGCAGATCACCATCGTGGCGAGCGTTGTCCTGATCATTCTGGCGGGAGTCTGGGTATGGTAACCAACATCACGAGCTTCAGCCGCAGCGGCCTGTCCGACTGGATCATCCAGCGCGCCAGTGCGGTTGTAATGGCGCTCTACACGGTCTTTCTGGTGGTCTATCTGCTGGCTCATCCGCAGCTCGACTATGCCACCTGGAGCGGTCTGTTCGAGCAGACCTGGATGCGAATCTTCTCGTTGCTGGCCTTCGTCTCGCTGGCCGCCCATGCCTGGGTGGGCCTGTGGACCGTGACCACCGACTACATCAAGCCGACCGCCATTCGTGTCGGCACCCAGTCCGTCATCATCATTGCCATCTTCGTGTTCCTGGTCTGGGGCATCCAAGTGCTGTGGGGAGCCTGATACATGTCAACCATGCGTAGTTTGACCTTTGACGCCATCATCATCGGTGGCGGTGGTGCCGGCCTTCGTGCGGCGCTGGAGCTGGCCAAGTCCGGCAAGAAGACCGCGGTGCTGTCCAAGGTCTTCCCGACGCGTTCGCACACCGTGTCCGCCCAGGGCGGCATTACCTGTGCCATCGCTTCCTCCGATCCCAACGACGACTGGCGCTGGCACATGTACGACACCGTCAAGGGCGGTGACTACATCACCGACCAGGACGCTGCGGAATACATGTGTTCCGAGGGGCCGAAGGCGGTGTTCGAACTCGAGCACATGGGCCTGCCGTTTTCCCGTTTCGACAATGGGCGGATCTATCAGCGCCCGTTCGGTGGTCAGTCCAAGAACTTTGGCGAAGGCGGCCAGGCGGCCCGTACCTGCGCCGCGGCCGACCGTACCGGACACGCTCTGCTGCACACGCTGTACCAGAACAATCTGAAAAATAACACCACCTTTCTCAATGAATGGTACGCCGTCGACCTGGTGAAGAACGCCAACGGTGACGTGGTCGGCTGTATCGCCATGGATATCGAGACCGGTGAAGTGGTGCACGTAAAGTCCAAGGCTACCGTGCTGGCCACCGGCGGTTCCGGTCGCATCTATGCCTCCACCACCAATGCCCTGATCAACACCGGTGACGGTATCGGCATGGCGCTGCGTGCCGGTGTGCCGATGCAGGACATGGAAATGTGGCAGTTCCACCCGACCGGTATCCACGGTGCCGGTGTGCTGGTGACAGAAGGTTGTCGCGGCGAAGGCGGCTATCTGGTCAACAAGGACGGCGAGCGCTTCATGGAGCGTTATGCGCCGAACGCCAAGGACCTGGCCGGCCGCGATGTGGTTGCGCGTTCCATGGTCATGGAAATCCTCGAAGGCCGTGGTTGCGGCGAAGACGGCGATCACGTCTTCCTAAAGCTCGACCACCTGGGCGAAGAGGTGCTGTCCAAGCGTCTGCCGGGTATCGTCGAGCTGGCCAAGACCTTCGCCCACGTGGATCCGGCCAAGGAGCCGATCCCGGTGGTGCCGACCTGCCACTACATGATGGGTGGTATTGCCACCAACGTGCATGGTCAGGCGATTGCCCAGGATGCCGACGGCAACGACCAGATCATCAATGGTCTCTACGCCTGTGGCGAGGCAGCTTGTGTCTCCGTGCACGGTGCCAACCGCCTGGGCGGCAACTCGCTGCTGGATCTGGTGGTGTTCGGGCGTGCCGCCGGCATGTACATCGAGAGCGCGCTCAATGAAGGCATCGAGTACCTGGATGCCCGCGAGTCCGACATCGAGACCGCGATGAAGCGCATCACTCGCTGGAACGAGTCCGAAGGCGGCGAGAGCGTGCCTGAGCTCAAGCGCGAGCTGCAGAGCATCATGCAGAACTCCTTCGGCGTGTTCCGCGAAGAGAAGAACATGGTCGAGGGCGTCGAGAAGCTGGCCGAACTGCGTGGACGGATCGCCAACGCCCATCTGGCCGACAAGTCCCATGCGTTCAACACTGCCCGGGTCGAGGCGCTCGAGCTCGACAACCTGATGGAAGTGGCCGAGGCCACCGCCATCGCGGCACTGGAGCGCAAGGAGAGTCGCGGTGCGCACTCCCGCTACGACTATCCGGATCGTGACGACGCCAACTGGCTGAAGCACTCCATGTTCTTCCCCGGCGAGAAGCGGGTCGGCCAGCGCGATGTCAATTTCGCGCCGAAGACCGTCGACAAGTTCGAGCCGAAAATCCGTACCTATTAAGGGGGAGTCAACATGTCCAAGCTTCAGGTATCCCTGTACCGCTACAACCCGGAAACCGACTCCGCGCCTTATATGCAGGAGTTCGAGGTCGATACCCAGGGTCGCGACCTGATGGTGCTGAACCTGCTTGAGATGATCAAGGAGGACGACAGTTCCGTGGCCTTCCGTCGCAGCTGCCGTGAAGGCGTCTGTGGTAGTGACGGCATGAACATGAACGGCAAGAACGGCCTGGCTTGTATCACCCCGCTGTCCGAGGTGGTCAAGAACAACAAGCTGGTGCTGCGTCCCTTGCCCGGTCTGCCGGTCATTCGTGATCTGGTGGTCGACATGGCGCTGTTCTACAAGCAGTACGAAAAGATCCAGCCGTACCTGCAGAATGACACGCCGGCGCCGGCCATCGAGCGCCTGCAGTCTCCGGAAGAGCGCGACAAGCTCGACGGTCTGTATGAGTGCATCCTGTGCGCTTGCTGTTCGACCTCGTGCCCGTCGTTCTGGTGGAATCCGGAGAAGTTCGTCGGTCCCGCCGGCCTGCTGCAGTCCTATCGCTTCCTCGCGGATTCCCGCGATACGGCGACCCAGGAGCGTCTGTCGGAGCTGGAGGATCCGTTCTCCGTATTCCGTTGCCGCGGCATCATGAACTGTGTGGCGGTCTGCCCCAAGGGGCTTAACCCGACTCGGGCGATCGGCAAGATCCGTGAGATGTTGCTGGCGAATGCCACTTAAATCGTGGCGCCGGGCTTGTTATCATGGGCTCGGTCCGGGGCGCGGCATCCTGTCGCGCCCCCGGATGATAGCGTCAGGAGCCGGTGCCATGGGCACCGGCTTTTGAGCATGATGCAAGACCGCTAGGCAGATCGACCGCGGCCCCGATGACCGCGGCAGAACCACCAGGGCGCTCGATGATGGTCAGTGCCAAGGGTGACGATGGGCAGGACACCTTCCACTGAGGGGCCTGCGCCACGCCCGCGGTAGATCACGAGCATCGAGCCCACTACCACCCCATCAGTGCAGGGTGACCGAGAGATGCAACAAGGCATAATGGAGTTGATGTGGCGCTCCTCTCACGTGACGGGCAGCAACGTCCACTACGTGGAAGCGCTCTATGAGCAGTACCTCGACGACCCTAGCGCCGTCTCCGATGAATGGCGCGATTACTTCGACGAGTTGTCACGCCAGGAAGGCGCCCCGTCCGACGAGACCCCCCTCTCACCGATCCGTGATCAGTTCTATCAGCTTGGCCGCGAACGTCGCACCGCCGTTGCCGGCGCCGCGACCGTCGACAGCGAAGAGAGCCGCAAGCAGGTCAAGGTCCTGCAGCTGATCAACGCCTATCGCTTCCGGGGCCACCAGAAGGCCGACATCGACCCGCTGGGGCTGCGTGATCCGAAGCCGGTGCCTGACCTGGATCTGGCGTTCCACCAGCTGTCCAAGGCCGACCTCGATACCGAGTTCCAGACCGGTTCCTTCTTCCTGGGTAAGGACCAGGCGCCGCTCAAGGAAATCGTCGATGCGCTGGATCGCACCTATTGCCGTTCGATCGGTTGCGAGTTCATGCATATCGTCGACACCGAAGAGAAGCGCTGGCTGCAACAGCGTTTCGAGTCGGTGCGCTCGGCTCCGGACCATGGTGATGATCGCCGCAAGCAGCTGTTCGAGCGGCTGTCCGCGGCCGAAGGGCTGGAAAGCTACCTGGCCTCCAAGTACCCGGGCACCAAGCGCTTCGGCCTTGAGGGTGGCGAGACCTTCATTCCGATGATGGACGAGCTGATCCAGCGCGCGGGCAGCTACGGCACCAAGGAAGTGGTCATCGGCATGGCCCACCGCGGTCGCCTCAACGTGCTGGTCAACATCCTCGGCAAGAACCCCGGCGAGCTGATCGACGAGTTCGACGGCAAGAAGCTGATCGAGCGCGGTTCCGGTGACGTCAAGTATCACCAGGGCTTCAGCTCCAACGTGATGACGCCGGGCGGTGAGGTTCACCTGGCGATGTCCTTCAACCCCTCGCACCTCGAAATCGTGGCGCCGGTGGTGGAAGGCTCGGTACGCGCACGCCAGGATCGCCGCGACGATGTCGATGGCGGCAAGGTGCTGCCGATCAACGTCCATGGCGATGCCGCCTTCGCTGGTCAGGGCGTGGTCATGGAGACGTTCCAGATGTCCCAGACCCGTGCCTACAAGACCGGTGGCACGGTGCACATCGTCATCAACAACCAGGTCGGCTTCACCACCTCGCATCCCGAGGACGCGCGTTCCACCGAGTACTGCACCGACATCGCCAAGATGGTGCAGGCGCCGATCCTGCACGTGAACGGTGACGATCCCGACGCGGTGCTCCACGTGACCCAGGTGGCCCTGGACTATCGTCAGCAGTTCAAGAAGGACGTGGTCATCGACCTGGTGTGCTACCGCCGCCGCGGCCACAACGAGGCCGACGAGCCCTCCGGCACCCAGCCGATGATGTACCGCAAGATCAAGGACCATCCGTCCTCTCGTGCGATCTACGCCGAGCGCCTGGTCAAGCAGGGCGTGCTCAGCGAAGACGAAGCCAAGGCGGTGGTCGAGAAGTATCGCGATGATCTGGTCGCCGGCAATCACGTGGCCAATGCCCTGGTGCAGGAACCCAACACCTCACTGTTCGTCGACTGGAAGCCGTACCTCGGTCACGAGTGGACCGGGCATGCCGATACCACCTTCGACATGAAGCGGCTCAAGCAGCTCGCCGCCAAGATGTGCGAGATCCCTGACGGGGTGAAGGTGCAGCGTCAGGTCGCCAAGATCTACGATGATCGCCGCAAGATGCAGGGCGGTGGGCTGGCCATGAACTGGGGCTTCGCCGAAACCCTGGCCTACGCCACCTTGCTCGAGCAGGGGCACCCGATTCGCCTGACCGGTCAGGATGTCGGACGCGGTACCTTCTCGCACCGCCATGCGGTGATCCACAACCAGGCCGACGGTTCCACCTACGTGCCGCTTCAGCACATGGCGGACGGTCAGCCACGCTTCACCATCCATGACTCCTTCCTCTCCGAGGAGGCGGTGCTGGCGTTCGAGTACGGCTACTCGACCACCATGCCCAACGCGTTGGTGATCTGGGAAGCGCAGTTCGGTGACTTCTTCAACGGTGCCCAGGTGGTGGTGGACCAGTTCATCTCCTCCGGCGAGACCAAGTGGGGCCGTCTGTGTGGCCTAACCATGCTGCTCCCCCACGGTTTCGAAGGGCAGGGCCCCGAGCACTCCTCGGCGCGTCTCGAGCGCTTCCTGCAGCTGTGCGCCGAGCACAACATGCAGGTGTGCGTGCCGACCACCCCGGCGCAGATCTATCACCTGCTGCGCCGCCAGGTGATTCGCCCTCTGCGCAAGCCGCTGGTGGTGATGTCGCCGAAGAGCCTGCTGCGCCACAAGGAAGCCACCTCGAGCCTCGAGGACCTCGCCAACGGCAGCTTCAACATGGTGCTGCCCGACCAGGGACAGCGTGATGCGTCCAAGGTCGAGCGGATCATCATGTGCTCGGGCAAGGTCTACTACGATCTGGCCAACTGGCGCGAGGAGAACCTGCGTGACGATGTAGCGATCGTGCGCGTCGAGCAGCTCTATCCGTTCCCCAAGGAAGAGCTGATCGAGACGCTCAAGGACTACAGTGGCGTCACCGACATCGTCTGGTGTCAGGAAGAGCCCCTGAACCAGGGCGCCTGGTATTCCATGCAGCACAATCTGCGCATCGTCGCCGATTCGCTCAAGGACGGCCTGGGCGGTCAGCTGAAGTTTGCCGGACGTCCGGCATCGGCGGCTCCCGCGGCGGGCTACATGTCCGTTCACACCGAACAGCAGCGCCAACTGGTGGAAGACGCCTTCAATCTCTAAGGCGACCATCGGGAAGAGAGAGAACACTAAGGATACGACATGGCTACCGAGATCAAGGCACCATCCTTTCCGGAATCCGTTGCCGAAGGCACCGTAGGTACCTGGCACAAGAAGCCGGGTGACAGCGTCGAGCGTGACGAACTGATCGTCGAGATCGAGACCGACAAGGTCGTGCTCGAGGTGGTGGCGGTGGAAGCCGGCACCCTGTCAGAGGTGCTGGTGGAAGAAGGCGACACCGTGGAGTCCGAGCAGGTCCTGGGCCGCATCGGTGAAGGCGGCGGCGAGTCCAAGGAGGCGTCCGAGGAGTCGTCCGAGAAAGACGAGGACGACGCCAAGGAAGACGCTTCCGAAGCGTCCGACGACAAGGCCGAGAAGAAGCCGGCCGAAGCGCCCAAGGGCGGCGGCGAGAAGCGCGACGTCAAGGCGCCGAGCTTCCCCGAGTCGGTGCAGGAAGGGACCGTCGCCAGCTGGACCAAGAAGGTCGGCGAAGCGGTCAAGCGTGACGAAGTGCTGGCCGAGATCGAGACCGACAAGGTCGTGCTCGAGGTGGTCGCACCGGAAGATGGCGCCCTGGCCGAGATCAAGACCGAGGAAGGCGACACCGTGGAGTCCGAGGCCGTGCTGGCGGTGTTCGAGGTGGGTGCAGGCGGTGGCTCTGCCGATACCGCCGACCAGGAAGCGCCCAAGGCCAGCGCCGACGATGGCGACAGCGACGAGCAGGTCGGTGACAAGATCGTGGCGCCTGCCGCGCGCAAGCTGATCGCCGAGCACGACCTCGACGTCAGTGCCATCAAGGGCACCGGCAAGGATGGTCGCGTGCTCAAGGAAGACGTGCTCAAGGCGGTCAAGGACGGCGGCGCCAAGAAGTCCACGCCGGCCAAGAAGGCCAGCTCCGGCGCCACCGCAGCCCCGGCCGTGGAAGGCGAGCGTCCCGAGAAGCGCGTGCCGATGACCCGTCTGCGCAAGACCATCGCCAAGCGTCTGGTCCAGGCTCAGCAGACCGCTGCCATGCTGACCACCTACAATGAGGTGGACATGGGTGCGGTGATGGAGCTGCGCTCCCAGTACAAGGACACCTTCCTGAAGGCCCACGACGTCAAGCTCGGTTTCATGGGCTTCTTCGTCAAGGCGGCTTCCGAGGCGCTCAAGCGCTTCCCTGACGTCAACGCCTCCATCGACGGTGACGACATCGTCTACCACGGTTATCAGGACATCGGCGTGGCCGTATCCACCGACCGTGGCCTGGTGGTGCCGGTGCTGCGCGATACCGACAGCATGAAGATCGCCGACGTCGAGAAGGGCATCGTCGACTTCGGCAAGCGCGGACGCGAAGGCAAGCTGGGCATCGAGGACATGCAGGGCGGTACCTTCACCATCACCAACGGCGGCATCTTCGGCTCGCTGATGTCGACCCCGATCCTGAATCCGCCGCAGACCGCGATCCTCGGCATGCACAAGATCCAGGAGCGTCCGATGGCGGTCAACGGCAAGGTCGAGATTCGCCCGATGATGTATCTGGCAGTGTCCTATGACCACCGCATGATCGATGGCAAGGATGCGGTACAGTTCCTGGTCACCATCAAGGAGCTGCTCGAGGATCCGGCGCGTCTGCTGCTGGAAATCTGAGCCAGACCGTGGCAGCGACAGGGATTTACTGCAGAGCCTCTGCACACAGAACGAACAGGAGCCAACATGGCCGACAAGTATGATGTGATCGTCATTGGCGCGGGCCCGGGTGGCTACGTGGCCGCCATCCGTGCTGCTCAGCTGGGTCTGAAGACCGCCTGCGTCGAGAAGTGGATCGGCAAGGAAGGCAAGGTGGTGCACGGCGGTACCTGCCTGAACGTGGGCTGTATCCCGTCCAAGGCACTGCTCGAGGCCTCCCACAAGTTCGTCGAGGCCCAGCACGACTTCGACGACATGGGCATCCAGGCCGGCGACGTCAGCATGGACGTGTCCAAGATGATGGCGCGCAAGGACAAGATCGTTAAGCAGCTGACCGGCGGCATCTCCGGGCTGTTCAAGGCCAATGGCGTCACCGCCATCGAAGGTACCGGCAAGGTCGTGGCCAAGAACAAGGTCGAGGTCACCGACAAGGACGGCGAGTCCAGCACGGTCGAGGCGGACAACATCGTCATCGCCGCCGGCTCGGTGCCGGTGGAGATCCCGCCGACCCCGCTGACCGAGGGGCTGATCGTCGATTCCACCGGCGCCCTCGAGTTCCAGGAGACGCCCAAGCGTCTGGGCGTCATCGGCGCCGGCGTCATCGGCCTTGAGCTTGGCAGCGTGTGGAGCCGCCTCGGCAGCGAAGTGACCGTGCTCGAGGCGCTGGACAGCTTCCTGCCGATGGTCGACTCGGCCATCGCCAAGGAGACCCAGAAGCTGCTCAAGAAGCAGGGTCTGGACATCAAGCTCAACGCCCGCGTGACCGGTTCCGAGGTCAAGGGTGAGGAAGTCGTCGTCAAGTACGAGGACAACGAGGGCGAGAAGGAACTGACCTTCGACAAGCTGATCGTCTGTGTCGGCCGTCGTCCCTACACCAAGGGCGTGGTAGCCGACGGCCTGGGCGTCGAACTGGATCAGCGCGGCTTCATCCACGTCGATGACCAGTGCCGCACCAGCGTGCCGGGCGTCTACGCCATCGGTGACTGCGTGCGTGGCCCGATGCTGGCCCACAAGGCCTCCGAAGAGGGTGTGATGGTGGCCGACATCATCGCAGGCCACAAGGCGCAGATGAACTATGACGCCATTCCCAGCGTGATCTACACCCACCCCGAGGTGGCCTGGGTCGGCATGAACGAGCAGGACGCCAAGTCCGCCGGTATCAAGGTCAAGACCGGTAGCTTCCCGTTCGCCGCCAGTGGCCGTGCCATGGCCAACAACGCCACCGAAGGCCAGGCCAAGATCATCGCCGACGCCGAGACCGATCGCATCCTGGGGATGCACATCGTCGGTCAGCACGCCGGTGAGCTGATCGCCCAGGGCGTCATCGCCATGGAATTCGGCTCCAGCGCCGAAGATCTGGCGCTGACCTGCTACGCGCACCCGAGCCTGTCCGAGGCGGTGCACGAGGCGGCGCTGGCGGTGGAAGGTCACGCCATCCACGTGGCCAACCGCAAGAAGCGCTAGCAAGACAACAAGCGCCCGGTAATCCTAGGCAAGCCTGTGCAGTTTTGGCAGGCTTGCCGGTGTTTTCCGCGAGCGCATCGCCGCCGACCATGTATCGGTGGCGGTCGGTGGCGACCCGATGACTTTCGTCCCTCGGGGCAGGGTGGGTCGCCGTTCGAGTCACATGCAACCAATGGCATGAATCGATGAACCTTCACGAGTATCAAGGCAAGCAGCTGTTTGCCGACTATGGTCTGCCCGTTTCCAAGGGCTTCGCCTGCGACACCCCCGAAGAAGCCTATGAGGCTTGCAAGAAGATCGGCGGCGACATGTGGGTCGTCAAGGCCCAGGTCCACGCCGGTGGCCGCGGCAAGGCCGGTGGTGTCAAGCTGATCAAGAGCCCGGACGAAGCCAAGGCCTTCGCCGAGCAGTGGCTGGGCAAGAACCTGGTGACCTTCCAGACCGACGAGAACGGTCAGCCGGTCGCCAAGATTCTGGTCGAGAACTGCACCGACATCGCCAATGAGCTGTACCTTGGCGCGGTGGTCGACCGTGGCACCCAGCGTGTGGTCTTCATGGCCTCCACCGAAGGTGGTGTCGAGATCGAGAAGGTCGCCGAAGAGACGCCCGAGAAGATCCTCAAGGCCGAGATCGACCCGCTGGTCGGCGCTCAGCCCTACCAGGCGCGTGAGCTGGCCTTCGCCCTCGGCCTGGAAGGCGCGCAGGTGAAGCAGTTCACCAAGATCTTCCTGGGTCTGTCCAAGATGTTCCACGACAAGGATCTGGCGCTTTTGGAGATCAACCCGCTGGTGATCACCGACGAAGGCAACCTCCACTGCCTCGACGCCAAGATCAACCTGGACGGCAACGCCCTGTACCGTCACCCGGACCTGCAGGAAATGCGTGATCCGTCCCAGGAAGACGAGCGTGAAGCCAACGCTGCCCAGTGGGACCTGAACTACGTCGCCCTGGAAGGCAACATCGGCTGCATGGTCAACGGCGCTGGCCTGGCCATGGGCACCATGGACATCATCAAGCTCCACGGTGGCCAGCCGGCCAACTTCCTTGACGTCGGCGGCGGCGCCACCAAGGAGCGCGTGGCTGAGGCGTTCAAGATCATCCTGTCCGACGACAGCGTGCAGGCCGTGCTGGTCAACATCTTCGGCGGTATCGTGCGCTGCGACATGATCGCTGAAGGCATCATCGGTGCCGTCGAGCAGGTCGGCGTCAATGTGCCGGTCGTGGTGCGTCTGGAAGGTAACAACGCCGAGCTGGGTGCCGAGAAACTGGCCTCCAGCGGTCTGAACATCATCGCTGCCAAGAGCCTCACCGATGCGGCTCAGCAGGTCGTCAAGGCAGCGGAGGGCAAGTAATGAGCATCCTGATCGACAAGAACACCAAGGTCATCTGCCAGGGCTTCACTGGCGGACAGGGGACCTTCCACTCCGAACAGGCCATCGAGTACGGCACCCAGATGGTCGGCGGCGTGACCCCGGGCAAGGGCGGCCAGGAGCACCTGGGCCTGCCGGTGTTCAACACCGTCAAGGAAGCCGTCGAGCAGACCGGCGCCGAGGCCAGCGTGATCTACGTGCCTGCCCCGTTCTGCAAGGATTCCATCCTGGAAGCCGCCAACGCCGGCATCAAGCTGATCGTGTGCATCACTGAAGGCATCCCGACCCTCGACATGCTGGACGTCAAGGTCAAGTGCGATGAGCTGGGCGTGCGTCTGATCGGTCCGAACTGCCCCGGTGTCATCACCCCGGGCGAGACCAAGATCGGCATCATGCCGGGTCACATCCACAAGCCGGGCAAGGTCGGTATCGTGTCGCGCTCCGGCACCCTGACCTACGAAGCGGTCAAGCAGACCACCGACCACGGCTTCGGCCAGTCCACCTGTGTGGGCATCGGCGGCGACCCGATCCCGGGCTCCAACTTCATCGACATCCTCGAGATGTTCGAGAAGGACCCGGCGACCGAGGCCATCGTCATGATCGGTGAGATCGGCGGTACCGCCGAGGAAGAGGCTGCTGCCTACATCAAGGAGCACGTCTCCAAGCCGGTGGTGTCCTACATCGCCGGTGTCACCGCTCCTCCCGGCAAGCGCATGGGCCACGCCGGCGCCATCATCGCCGGTGGCAAGGGCACCGCGGACGAGAAGTTCGCCGCCCTGGAAGCCGCGGGCGTCAAGACCGTGCGCTCCCTGGCCGAGATCGGCGACGCCCTGAAGGAAGCGACCGGCTGGTAAGCGGTCCTGCCGTCAGAATAAGCGTCAGAATAAAGGCCACCTCCGGGTGGCCTTTTTTGTGGCTGGAACTCCACCAGATGCGACGAGGGGGCGGGTCGAAGGGGGAAGTACTAGGAAAGGGATCAGGACGGGGCGACTACGATCTGGGCCGCGTGCGCCACCAGCCGATCACCTGTGCCACGAACACCGGCGCGCCCGCCACCAGATAGAGGTGGTAGCTGACCAGGCGCCAGACGATCACCGCCGCCGCGGCCTGCTCTCGGGCCATCAGCGGCAGCAGCAGGGCGCCTACGCTGACCTCCGCGGCGCCGGCGCCGCCCGGCAGCACGCTCAACTGGCTGGCGGCCATGGCCAGCATCTGTACCAGAAAGGTCCAGGCCCAGTCGGCGCCGCCGCCGACCCCCAGCACCGCCAGGTACAGGAGGCTGTAGCGCGCCAGCCAGTGCAGGCAGCACAACGCGAAGATCGCCATCAGCACACCCTTTGGCAGCCTCAGCGTACTCGCCAGGGTTCGGCGACAGCGCAGTAGGCGTCGGGTCATCCAGCGCCTGGGCCCCGAGCCGACAAAGGGTAGGTGGGGGACATGGCGGAGCAGCCAGGGTAGCCACACGATCAACACCGCAAACACCACAAGCGCCAGCAGCAGCGCCGCCAGGGAGGCCTCGACCAGGGCCTGGTGAGGCCAGCTGGCCAGTCCGCTCATCGACAGCGACACCAGTACGCCCAGCATCAGGCTGAAGAACAGCATGTCGGCCAGTTGATCGACCAGAAAGATGGCCGAGGCCTGGGCCGGCGGATAGCCGCGTCGTGCCAGCAGCCACAGCAGGGTGGCGACGCCTCCGCTTCCAGCGGGGGTGGCACAAAGCGCGAACTTCGACGACATCTCGATCGCCAGGGCGCCACCCTGACCGAGGCGGCCGGCTCGTCCGTCGAGCATCAGGCGCAGGCGCGCCGCGTTGAGGTTCCAGCAGATCACCGCCAGGGCTACCATCAGCGCCAGCAGGGGCAGCGGGAAGGCAATGACCGCAGTGAAGGTGCCGGCGCCCCCTAGCCACCACGGCAGCAGCAGGGTGATGGCCAGGGTCAGGATCAGCAGGGCGGCCTTCCACCACAGGCGCGATCGTATCCCGGCAGGGGCACGCACGCGCCTGTCCAGCGATGGTGTTGGCCCAAACCTAGCCATGGCGCCGATCGCGCGGGCAGACCGGATCGATGACGGCTTCGTAGTGGTTGAGCAGCGAAACCATCACCTTGTCCCAGTCGAACTGGCGCTCGACGAAGCGCCGAGCGTGGCGCCCGGCCGAGCGTGGATCATTGGCGAACAGCGCCTCGGTAGCCTCGGCCATGGCGGCTGCCGAGTGTGGCTGACATAGCACGCCGCCGCCCAATGGCACGTTCTCGATCAGCGCACCGGCCCTGGCGCCGATCACCGGGATGCCGCTGGCCATGGCTTCCTGGGCGATCAGCCCGAAGGTCTCGCGGGTGCCCGCGTGCAGCAGGGCATCACTGGAGGCGAGCGCACGGGCGACTTCGTGAACGCCGACGCAGCGATTGATGACGCTGACGTTGGCGGGCACCTCGGTGGGCATGCCGGGGCCCATCAACAGCAGGTGGTAGGGAGGCCCAAGGCGCCTGGCGGTGTCCAGCAGCACCTCGATGTTCTTTTCTCGTGAGTAGCGCCCGACGAACACCAATAGACGGCTGTCATTGTCCAGGCCCAGCTTGCGCCTGAGCTCGGGATCGCGCCTGTCCGGGTGAAAGGTCGCCAGATCGACGCCAAGGGGCTGCACCCGCACCCGTTTGACGCCCCAGGACGTCAGACGGTCGGCCATCGCCTGGCAGGGCGCCAGTACGCTGTCGAAGCGGCGGTAAAGGTCGACCACGTAGCGCTCCAGCCGTCGCTGCACCATCGGCCCGAAGCGATCCCCCATCAACCGAGGAAGGTCCGAGTGGTAGAAGCCCACCACCGGCACGCCGAGACGCTGGCCGGCGTCCAGTGCCGCCCAGGCGGTGACGTAGGGGTCGCCGGCTTCGATCAGATCCGGCGATAGCTCCACCAGAGCGTCGCGCCAGGGCCGGCGGCGCAGCGGAAAGCGGTAGCTCTGGCCCAGCGGGATGCGCAGTGCAGGCAACTGGTGATGGTCGCCGAGGCTGTCTCGCTCGGCCCCCGGCACCAGCAGACTGGTGCGCAACTGCGGGAAGCGCGAAAACACCCGGTGTTTGGCTTGAAGGTAGGTGCGTACGCCGCCGCTGGCGGGGGCGTGAAACATGGTGACGTCGGCGAGATGCAAAAGGGGCCTCCATGGCGTGCGCGTCATTGCCATGAGCCTACGAGGGAAATAAGTCAGTTCAGCGACAGGGGTGGGCAGTACGTCATCATCCTCGACATGAGCTGGGCAAGAAGTAAGCGAGGTGGACTGACCTCTGCATCGGATGTGTCTTTCGTCGCTGGCGCCTTGATCTCGATACGCTCCTGAAGCGCGCTTGTCGAACCGGAGTAGTGGTTAGGTGTTCTCGTACAGAAGTTGGAGGTGGCGACCCCTTATGCTGAGAGAAACAGCGGCGGCAAGGTTCAAGCCGCGTTTCATCGCCACCAGCACATGGAGCGGGAAGGCGACTTCAGGGAAGGGGGAGAAGTATGGCGGACGTCAGGATTAGCGAGATTGCCGACTGGCTCGAGGCACTGGACGACAACAGCCCGCTGCCAGGAACGAAGCAGCAGGGCTGCCCTTGCTGCGACAGGGTGGGACTACCCATCCTGCCGGTGCGCTACGCGGTATCGGACCGTCACGTCAGCGACTGGTCGCAAGACCTTCCCAGGTCGATGGCGGTGCACGCCAATCGCCACTTTCCTGCCCCGCGTGAGACGCGCTATGTCCTGCGCCTGATGCGCGAGGGCTATCTCTACCTGTTCGACGAGAAGCGCCAGCGCTGGCAAGCCTGGCGCATCACTCACGACTCCCGTTTCGAAGAATTTGACCCCTATGGACGCGGGCCGAGAGAGACGGCCTACGGGGACTCGCACATCGATGCGCCTTGCAATATTCCCGAGAATAATCTCTCGGCGCGCCTGATTTCTCTACCGAAGGCTCAGGAAGCTGGCATCGTACACGTTGGCTATAGTGACCATCCCTTCACGCAGGCCATGCTGGGGCGGCTGGAGCGCAACGACAGCGGCCTGCGTGATCGCCTGCTTGGTCCTTTCGATGTGGCTGCCTGGCTCGGTAAGGGAGAGGCCGCTGGCGTCATTCCCTCTACGCAACTCGGTACGCATGTCATGGAGTTCAATGACGCCTGTCCCGAGGAACTACTGGAAAACGATGGTTTTCCTCTTGTTGGCGTCTGCGAGCGATTGCCGTCGACGGTGAGTCAGCTTCGCGATCGGATGAACTGGATGGTCCAGGACGCCCCTCAGTGGATCGACAGGACCCCGGTACTAGCGGTGGCTGACCCTATCGGTATGTGCATCTCCGTCAATCATTTTCGTAACCAGGCCAAGGCTCGCCTCGATCGCTATGCCCGCCGCAAGGATGTGGTGGAAAAGAAGGTGACGTCGGAATTGATCGAGGGCATACGAGAAGCGGTGAAAAGCAAGGCCGAGCACCAGGCTGAGAAACATATTGAACGGGCACGTCGAGCCGAGGTATTTGGTGACCAGAGGCTCGCTCAGGAGTTCGATGCGCTGACGGACGCATCAGAAAAGGCAAGGCGCTGGGCGCTGATGGGCGATATCGACAGGCGAAGAGTCGAGCGGGGGCGCCGCGAGCTCGAATTGCTGCGCGCTCAGCAGGCTGATAACGCGCTAGCCTATCAGCGTCGTGCCATCGAGCAGAGCTGGGAAAAGTATCAGGCCTGCTACGACGAGCAGCGGCGTCTGGAGTTCGAGTCGCGCTATAGCGCCCATCTTGAACGTGACAGCCAAGCGGTGGTGAAGCTGGCCGAGATTCACCGTGACTGGTTGATGTCCGATCTGGTCCGTGACGCCATGCTGGGCTACGACGACCAGGATCTGGACAATGGGGCGGCCTATGAGGTGGCAGTGGCCGCCATGACGGTGGGCATGACCACGACAGAGACGGGGCAGGAAACCGTCGCCGAGTTGATCGAACGATCGATCGACGAGGTGGATTCCTACCTGTGGCGTGCCACCTTCGCCAATCACGCCCCGGCCATCGACATGGTCAAGGATCTGGTCTACGAAAGTGCCTTCTGGGGCAGCAAGATTCTGGGTCCCTTAAGGCGGGTGCTGGGGGCTGACATGGACAACCGCTCCCAGACCGAGCAACTGCTGGCCACCATGGCCAGTCAGATCGCGCAAAAGCTCGGGCTGGTCAGCTACACCAATATCGCCAACGACTCGCTGGCACGACTGTGGCAGGCGGTTGGCTGGGTGCGCTATGGGTTCAAGACGTCCTTGATGGTGTTCGATGCCACCCCCAGACAGCTGTTGTCCATGTACGACCAGGTGCTCTGGCGTGATGAACTGGCCTTCCGCAATATTCGGCATGACCTGCGCCACTTCTTCCCACCCTTGCCGGAAGGGCCTCCTGATGTGCCGATACGTCTGTGGGCCTTTGTTCCCACCTCCGTGGACCCGCTGCAGCGCCCGATCATCCAGGCGGAACTTGCCCAGTCGATCGAGATGCGGCGAATAGCCGTCGCATCGGCAATGACGCCCGGCTCCTGGTTGGGCGTCTTCGCCGCCAGCCTGGAGCTGATCAATTCGGTGTATCTGGGCGAAGCCGTGTTTGACGAGAACTCCGCCAGGAGTCAGGCGGAGCGAAACTGGATGTTTGGCGGTGGGCTGCTGTATCTGGCCAGTAGTCTGGTCGGGGTGACCAATCAGATGATCCACCCGGTGGCGGCGCCGGAGAGCCGTCTTTACAGAGGGCTGGCCTGGGGCGGAGGAATTTCCGCAGCGCTGGGGGCCTGGATTTTTGGCGTATGGCATGCAGTTAAGGCAGTCAAGGCATATCAAAGCGGGGACTTGGTTCTATTTGCGTTGTACGCATCTTCCTCACTTGTCTTTTTGGGCTCTGGAGCCTCCGCGCTGGCTGCTGTGGCTCAACAGGTAGGCAAGATATCGGCAACGGAAGCGGCGATGGGTTCCTTGATCATCAGTCGCTCTGGCTGGTCGTTGGTGGCTGCCAGGCTGGGTTGGATTGGCCTGGCGGTGGCGCTGTTGATCGTGGCGTTGGAGAAGAACCAGCTCGAGACCTGGCTGACCCGCTGCGTCTTTGGCAATGGAGATGCTGACGTTCGTTACCGGGATCTTCAGGCGGCGCTCGATGCGCTGGACGATATGACGCGCTAGAGGATGGCCGCGATGATCAACGAGTACTTTACCCAGCTGTTGTATCGCGACCGGGGGCTCGACTGGTTTGCCGAGCCGCTGGATATTCCTGTGGACGACGATATCCCCTTTGACCTAAAGACTCGAGCAACCGATGAGCCCTATGACGCCGAGTTTATCTACACAAAGAAAGATGTTTTTCTGGAAACCGTCAATGCCGATGAGTTTTGTCGGCGGGGCATGTACACAGCAATGTTTGGTTTTCTTTTTGGTGGGTTGATTCCCTTTGCTGTATTGTTTTTTCTTGAGGTTGCCTGGAATTTTTATACTGATGGTCTAAGCGTTCTGAGATGTGTGGCGCTATTTTTTTGTTCTGTTTTCATTTTTTTTCTTTCCTACGTAATCTGCAACGCCCACTCCGCCTGGGACTGCTTTACCTATCGCCATGCGGCGATTCGCTTTAACCGTCGTACTCGTCAGGTGCATGTGTTCTATACGCCGAAGCTGGGCGGTCCACGCAGCTATGACTGGGACGATATCCTGGCGACCATCACCCCCTTCGACAACGGCGGCTACTTTGTGCTGAACATCATGGCGGCAACGCCGGATGGAACCTGCTACTACGACAGCTTTCCGGTGGGAGGGGAGTTAGTGAAGCACGAGGAGTGCCTGGGCTGGTGGGAGTATATCCGTCGCTATATGGAAGAAGGGCCCGATGAAGTGCCGGAGCCCGGCTGGTACCACACCGACAGGCTGTCGCTGAAGGAGTCCTTTCTGCGCTGGTTCCCACTGCGGGAGATGAAGCGTGACAAGGCCCGGGGCCATGATATTCGTTACTCTCAATGTCGCATGGTGCTGATGTCGCCGATGCTGGCGCTGTTCTCATTGGGGCACTTTGTCTCGATGCTGACCAGCCGCAAGGTGGCCTGGTCGAAGGAGATTCGCGAGGCCTGCGGGAAAGGCGAATGATGGCGTGAAACACCGGGAGTCTTGCCTGGTCTTGCCGCCGTTGGGCCGCAGCAATTGAAGCCATCTAAGAAAACGGCGACCCGAAGGTCGCCGTTTTCTGTACTTCCAGGTCGATCGCGGTGTTACCGCCGCGACCGAGCAGGAAGGATCGCTCAGGCGGTGGGCTGGGCCACCAGTGAGCGGGTCTCTTCCTTGGCTTCGGTCAGGGCGACGCGTACCGCGTCGCCGAGCTTGAAGCGCTCCTCGCCCTCGATCTGGATGCGGCCTTCCTTGTCGTCGACCACCACCTTGTCGCGATCTGCGTGCATCAGCGGTGCCGGCACGAAGGCGGTGGCGCCGTTGGCGGTCAGGCGTACCCGCATGCCGCCGCGGTTGATGGCGATGATCTCGGCATCGAACACGTCCTGCTG
Source organism: Halomonas sp. MMSF_3323 (assembly GCF_030733595.1). Classification (NCBI taxonomy): domain Bacteria; kingdom Pseudomonadati; phylum Pseudomonadota; class Gammaproteobacteria; order Oceanospirillales; family Halomonadaceae; genus Halomonas; species Halomonas sp. MMSF_3323. The sequence goes on from NZ_JASHIT010000010.1 coordinate 85,806, forward strand.
CTTGGCCGCCGGGGTCAGGTAGCGCACGTAGAGCCAGTCCTTGACGTCGCGCTCGGCCAGGCGGTTGAGGCGACGACGCTCGGTGAGCTGCTCGGTCAGCTCGACGCTGGCCTCCTTCGGCGCCTGCTCGCCCTTGAGCACGCGCTTGATCAGGCGGTGATTGACCATGTCGCCGTACTTGCGGATCGGCGAGGTCCAGGTGGCGTAGGCGGCCAGTCCCAGGCCAAAGTGCGGGCCCGGCTGGGCGGACATGGCGGTAAAGCCCTGGAACTTGCGCAGGCGGGCGTCGAGCCAGGCATCGTCGCGGCTTTCCAGCGCACGCTTGAGCTCCTTGTAGCGCGACAGGTCGGTCAGCGCCTCACGCTCGACGGCGATGTCCTGGGTCGCCAGGAAGCTCTGGGCGGCCTCGGCCTTGTCGTCCTCGAAGGCACGATGGACGTTGAAGATGCCGTGACCGACCTTGTCGGCCAGCAACGCCGCACAGCAGGCATTGGCGGCGATCATCGACTCTTCGATCATGCGGTTGGCGATGCGCCGCTCTTCGGTGCGGATCGCCAGCACGTTGCCGGCCTCGTCCAGGTCGAAGACATAGTCGGGACGGTCCTTGAACACCAGGGCGTGCTCCTGACGCCAGGCGGTGCGTGCCTCGGTCAGATCGCGGAGGGCCTTGAGCTGTTCACCGATGGTGTCGTCGGGTGCCCAGTCGCCCCGGCCTTCGAGCCAGTCAGAGACGTTGTCGTAGACCAGGCGAGCCTGTGAACGCGCGGTGGCAGCGAAGAACTGATAGTCACCGAGGCTGCCATCGGCGTTGACGTCCAGGCGACAGGCCAGCACCGGGCGCTCCTGGCCCTCGTGCAGCGAGCACAGATCGTCGGCCAGCTGCTCGGGCAGCATGGTGACGTTCTGGCCCGGCAGGTAGACGGTGAAGGCGCGGGTGCGGGCCTCGAGGTCGGCGGCGTGGCCTTCCTCGACGTAGGCGGTGGGGTCGGCGATAGCCACCGACAGGCGCCAGCCGCCGTCCTCGCGGACCTCGACGCGCAAGGCGTCGTCCATGTCCCGGGTCTTCTCGCCATCGATGGTGAAGAAGGGCTCGGCGGTCAGGTCCTCTCGCTCCAGGCCTTCGTCGCGCAGCGGCCAGTCGTTGCCGGCGTCGGGGCATTCCTGCTCGAGGGCGTGGCGGGCCAGGGTGACGCGCCAGGGCACTGCGGGATCATCGGTCTTGGCCACCAGCTCGTCGATCTGGGTAAAGAAGGCGCGATCGTCGGGCTTGAGCGGGTGGCGCACCAGACGCGCCACTACCCAGTCGCCGTCACCGATGGCGTCTTCCTCAAGGCTGCGCTTGATGCGTGCCTTCATGGCGGTCTTGATCGACGGGTGATCAGGCACCACCGCCAGGCGTCCATCGCGCTTCTGCACCCGGGCAACGAAGCGCTGCATGTTGCTCTCGATCAGGGTGTCGGGTTCCACCGACTTGCGCTCGCCTTCCTCGTGCAGCACTGCCTCGACGCGGTCGCCGTGCAGCACCTTCTTCATGGCGGGGGGCGGCACGAAATAGGACGCACCGTCCTCGCACTCGAGGAAGCCGAAGCCCTTTTCGGTGGCTTTGATGACACCCGTGACGCGGGGGGTGTTATCGCGGATCTGTTGCTTGAGCTGAGCCAGCAAGGCGTTGTTCTGCAGCATGGTCACGATCGAGTGGCGGGAATAAGGGGGCCACTATACGGATTGTTGCAGCCCCGGCCAAACCCCGTGGAGCCCGAGGCCACAAATCAAGGGGTTGGAAACGGTATCCGGCAAAATTTCACCGCTTCCTGTGCGGCATCCTTGCTACGCCTCCTTTCGCTCCCGTGGGAATACCTCGGTAGAGGAGTTGAGGGGGCGTGTGGGTCGCCGTGAAATGCACAGTCAGGGTTCGACCAATGTGGTATTAGATTGGTATTCAACTGGTCTCTATGTGGAGCTATAGTGGTCATCACCAAGCTCCCAGGGACCACGCCGCCATGGATTCACGATTCGAGCACCTGCACCTCGACGCCTCGCTTGCCACGCCACTGTACCGCCAGCTGGCCAACGGCCTGGAGGCGGCCATCCGCAGTGGCAGCTGGCGCGCCGGAGAGGCGCTGCCGTCGGAACGCAACCTGGCCGAGGCGTTGGCGGTGTCACGCATCACGGCGCGCAAGGCCCTCGACCAGCTGGAGGAAAGCGGCCTGATCCGACGCGACCGCGGCTCCGGCACCTTTATTCGCCCCAGCATGGATCAGCCGCTGACCCGACTGGCGAGTTTCAGCGACATGCTGATCCAGCGGGGGTTTTCGCCGCGCTCCGAGTGGCTGAGGCGCGAGCGCTGCCAGCCGAGCTCCGAGGAGAATCTACGCCTGGGATTGTCGAGCAATGCCCAGGTGTCGCGACTCAAGCGTCTGCGTCTGGCCGATGACGTGGTGATGGCGGTGGAGGAGAGCTGCCTGCCGGTCACGGTGCTGCCGGACCCCATGGCGGTCGACGTCTCGCTGTATCAATGGCTCGAGCAGGCTGGTCGCCCCATCGTGCGTGCCCGTCAGCAGGTCACCGCGGTCAATGCCGACGCCGAACTCGCCGGGCTTGCCCAGGTGGCCGAAGGCCAGGCTCTGCTCAAGGTGACGCGGCTGGGCTACCTGGCCGACGACACCCCGGCGGAGCTGACCATCACCTACTGCCGTACCGACTACTACGACTTCACCGTCGAACTCGCCCGCTAGGAGACCGCCATGAGTACCGCTCCCACCCGCCTTGCCGGCAACGTGCTGACCCCCGAGGGCTGGCGCCTGGGTGAGATTCGGCTGGAACAGGGCCGGATCGCTGCCATCGAGGGCTCCCCCGTGGCCCCCTCTACCAATGATGCCCCTCGGCTGATCCCTGGCTTCGTCGACCTGCACGTGCATGGCGGTGGCGGAGCCGACGCCATGGAGGGGCGCGAGGCCGTCTCGACACTCGCCCGCACTCACCTGCGGTTTGGCACCACCAGCCTGCTGGCGACCACCATGACCGCGCGCCCGGAAGAGGTGCGTACGGTTCTGGGCGAGATCTCAGGCTATATGGACGCCCCGGACCCCGCGGCTTCCCGGGTGCTCGGCGTACACCTCGAAGGGCCCTTCATCAATCCTGGCAAGCTCGGCGCCCAGCCGGCCCACGCCCAGGTCGCCAGCGTCGCCGAAATGGATGAACTGATGGCGTTGGCGCCCATCCTGCTGATCACCCTGGCACCGGAAATCAGCGGCCATGGAGAAGTGATCCGTCACCTCACCGACAAGGGCGTGCGCGTCCAGCTGGGCCATACCCTGGGCAGCTACGAAGAGGGTGTCGAGGCGCTGTCCCACGGCGCCTGCGGCTTTACCCACCTGTTCAACGCCATGACCGCGCTGCACCACCGCAAGCCGGGCATGGTCGGGGCGGCGCTGGCCCACGCCGAGTACGCCGAGATCATTCCCGATCTGCTGCATGTACATCCCGGCGCCATTCGCACCGCGCTGCGCTGCATTCCGCGGCTCTATGCGGTGACCGATTCCACCGCGGCGGCTGGCATGCCCGACGGTGACTACCGCCTGGGCGAGCAGAAGGTGACCAAGTGCCTGGGCGGCGTGCGTCTGGCCGACGGCACCCTGGCCGGCAGCACCCTGACCATGGATCAGGCGCTGCGCAACTTCGTCAGTGTCGGGCTCAGCCTGGCCGAGGCCTCGGATCGGCTGTCGCGCTTTCCCGCGGACTTCCTCGGGCGCCGTGACATCGGTCGCCTGGAGGCCGGGGCCCGCGCCGATATCGTGACCCTCGACCCCGAACTCACCCTTACCTCTGTCCATCTGGACGGTCGTCTTGTCTCTGGAGAATCCCATGACACTCATGCTTGAAGAGGCGCTGAACGCGCCGGAACGCCTGCGCGGTCAGTTGACGCGTAACCAGACAGTGCTGCGGGAACTGGGTGATCGCCTGCGTGCCGAGCCGCCGACAGGCGCCGTCACCGTGGCCAGGGGCAGCTCTGACCACGCCGCCAGCTATCTCGCCTACCTGTGCATGCAGACTCGCGGCATTCCGGTGGCCTCGCTGCCGCCGTCACTGTCGACCCTGTCGCGTACGCCCTGGCGATTGGCCGGCCAGCTGTCCATCGCCATCTCCCAGTCGGGCCAGAGTCCCGATCTGGTGGCGAGCCAGGAGGCGCTGAAGCAGGGTGGTGCCACCACCATCGCGCTGGTCAATACGCCGGAGTCACCACTGGGCCGGGCGAGCGATCTGGAAGTGCCGCTGTTTGCCGGTGAAGAGAAGAGTGTGGCGGCCACCAAGAGCTTCCTGGCGACCCTGTCCGCCGGTGCCCAGCTGATGGCCCACTGGAACGAGAGCGCCATGCTGCTGGGGGCGCTCAATGAGCTGCCCGACCGCCTCACCGACGCCGCCGCCCAGGACTGGAGCCCGGCGGTAGAAGCGCTCAAGGACGCCGATCGGCTGATGGTCATCGGCCGCGGTACCGGGCTTGGCATCGCCCAGGAGGCGGCGCTCAAGTTCAAGGAAACCTGCGCCATTCAGGCAGAGCCCTTCAGTGGCGCCGAGGTCAAGCACGGCCCCATGGCGCTCATCGAGCCAGGCTATCCGGTACTGGTGTTCGCCCCCCCCGGCGCCGAACAGCAGGGCTTGCTGGAGCTGGCCGAGTGGCTCGAGAGCGTGGGTGCCAAGGTGCTGCTGGCCGCCGATGACCGTGTGGCCAATCGCCATCTGACATTGACCTCGGCGGGTCACGAGGCGCTGGAGCCGCTGTCGGTGATCCAGAGCTTCTATCCGATGGTGGCCCGCCTGGCCGAGGCCCGCGGTATCGATCCGGATCAACCGAGGCACCTGCGCAAGGTGACCTGCACGCTCTAATCACTACGACAATCATACGGAGCCGATCATGACTTCCAGCAATGTCACTCTGGTGGCGCCGGTCAAGGGGGTGGTAGTCCCCCTGGCCGACGTGCCGGACCCGGTTTTTGCCGAGGGTACCCTCGGCCAGGGCATCGCCCTGGATCCCCTGGGCGGTTGCCTGCACGCGCCCTGCGCCGGCGAGGTGATTCAGTGTGCCCGTACCCATCACGCCTTCACCATCAAGAGCGACGAGGGCGTCGAGGTACTGGTTCATCTTGGCCTCGACACCGTCGCCCTCGAAGGCAAGGGCATCGAGCCCTGCGTCAGCCTGGGCCAGCGCATCGAGGCGGGCGAGCCGCTGTGCTACTTCGATGTGGATCAACTGGTATGCGAGGCGGTATCGCTGGTGACGCCACTGGTGGTGCTGGATGCCGGAGGTCGTGAGTGGGTGTCGCTGGACCTGCGTGCCGGCGATATTGTCCAGCGCGGTGATCCGCTGGTGGTGTTGGGCCCCGAAAGGCTTGCCGATGATGTCACCGATGAAGAAGGCAGCGATGGCCAGGCGCTGGAGCGCTCTCTGGTACTGGCGATCGAGTCAGGGTTGCACGCCCGGCCGGCGGCACGCCTGCGTGCCATCGCGCGTGATCACCAGGTAAGCCTGAGCCTGCTGCGCGACGCTCGTACGGCCAGTTCGGATAGTGTCAGCGCCCTGATGAACCTGGGGCTCGAGTGCGGCGACGACGTGGTCATCAGGGTAAAGGGGCGTCAGGCCGAAGCGGCCCTGGCGGCAGCGATGGCGCTGTTGACCACGCCGGAAGGGCATGGCCCAGGGCAGGCGGAGGCCGCCACATCATCGGCAGCGCCCAGCGTCGATCTGCCCGCCGGACAGCTCGCAGGTCTTGTGGCCAGCGCCGGGATCGCGACCGGTCCGCTGGCGACACTGTCGGTCAAGTTACCCGAGGTGCCGCTGGAAGGGCTGGGGCGCAAGCTGGAAAGTCCGCGTCTGAAAGAGGCGCTCGAACGCGTCGGGCGCCAGCTGGAGGCCGCCCGAGAGCGCGCCGAGCGCAGCGGCCAGACCGCCGAGGCAGAGGTGTTCGAGGCGCACCAGGCGTGGCTTGAAGACCCTGACCTGGTGGCCTCGTCGATCAGCCGCCTGGAAGAGGGACTAAGCCCTGGCCAGGCCTGGCGCGAGGCGCTGGATGCCGAGGCCGATCGGCTGCGGGCCACTGGTAACCCCATCTTGATCGGGCGGATCGCCGACCTGCGTGATCTGCAACGCCAGGTGATGCTGGAATTCAGCGAAGGCGAGGGCAGTGGGTTCGGTGATATCACCCCCGGCGCCATCGTCGTCGCAGAAGATCTGACACCGTCCACCTTTGTCGATCTCTGTGCGCTCAAGCCGGCAGGGATATGCCTGGCCGCTGGTGGCACCACCTCCCACGTGGCCATCATGGCCAGGGCCAGGGGATTGCCGTGCCTGGTCGCCATGGGCGGCGGCCTGATGGAAGCGACCGAGTCGTGTCTGGATCGGGCGGTGGTGCTGGATGCCGACAACGGCCGGCTGGAACTCGAGCCCGACCAGGCGCGTCGCGATCAGGTGGTGGCGGACATCGCCGCCCGCCAGGCGCGTGCCGAGGAAGAACGTGCCGAGGCTCACCTGGAGGTGGTCACCCGGGACAACCGCATGATCGAGGTGGCGGCCAATATTGGCAGCGCCGAGGAAGCCCGCCAGGCCAGCGACTGTGGTGCCGATGGTGTCGGCCTGATGCGCTCGGAATTTCTGTTTCTGGGGCGTGACGCCGCGCCCGAAGAAGACGACCAGCGCCAGGAGTACCAGGCCAGCGTCGATGCGCTGGGGTCCAGGCCAGTGATCATCCGAACCCTGGATATCGGCGCCGACAAGCAGCTGCCGTATCTCACCCTGCCCGCCGTCCCCAATCCGGCGCTGGGCGTGCGCGGCATGCGCCTGTGGCAGACCCAACCGGCTCTGCTGGACACCCAGTTGAGGGCCTTGCTCGGAGTCAAGCCCTTGCGGCATCTGCGCATCATGGTGCCGATGGTCAGCGACGCCAGCGAACTCGAGTGGGTACGCGAACGCATGGAGGCGCTGGCCGCCGAGATGCGGCTGACCGAACTGCCGCTGCTCGGCGCCATGATCGAGGTGCCCAGCGCAGCGCTGTGCTCCGCCGCCATGGCCAAGGTCGCGGACTTCCTGTCGATCGGCACCAATGACCTGACCCAGTATGGCCTGGCCATGGACCGTGAGGATCCTCAGCTGGCGGCCCAGGCCGACGTGCTGCATCCCGGAGTGCTGCGGCTGATTCAGGCCACCCTGTCGGGCACCGCCAACCGCTGTCCGGTGGGGGTGTGTGGCGCCGCAGCGGGGGACGACCTGGCCGGCCCGCTGCTGGTGGCCATGGGCGTGTCGGAATTGTCGGTGGAGCCGTCGCGTATCGCTTCGGTCAAGGCCCGCCTGCGCAGGCTTGATGCCGCCGTGATCGCGCGTGAAATCGACACCCTGCTGGCGATGCCCGATGCGGCCTCGGTGCGCAAGGCACTGGCACCGCTGGTGGACGCCGCCCTCGACGTCGAACCCACTCCCGAGAGGATCCTGACATGACCACCTCCTTTGGTTCACGCCTGATGGCGGCGCTTCAGCTGCTCGGGCGCTCCTTGATGCTGCCGATCGCGGTACTGCCGGTGGCCGGCCTGCTGCTGCGCCTGGGCCAGCCGGACCTGCTGGACATCGCCTTCGTCGCCAGCGCCGGTCAGGCGATCTTCGCCAACCTGGCGCTGATCTTCGCCATCGGTCTCGCCGTCGGCTTTGCCGACGACAGCAATGGCGCGGCGGGGCTCGCCGGGGTGATCGGCTACCTGGTGCTGGACGCGGTGCTGCAAAGCCTCAACCCCGAGATCGACATGGGGGTGCTGGCCGGCATCATCATGGGTACCGTGGCCGGGCTTCTGTACAACCGCTTCAAGGCGATAAAACTGCCCGACTATCTGGCCTTCTTCGGCGGACGGCGCTTCGTGCCCATCGCCACCGGCCTTGCCGGGGTGGTGCTGGGGATCGCCTTCGGCTGGGGCTGGCCGCCGATCCAGCACGCCATCGACACCCTGGGACACTGGCTGATCGACGCCGGCGCCTTTGGCAAGTTCGTCTATGGTGCGCTCAATCGACTGCTGATCGTCACCGGCCTGCACCACGTGCTCAACAGCTTTGTGTGGTTCGTGTTCGGCAGCTTCGGCGACGCTACCGGTGACCTCAATCGCTTCTTCGCCGGTGACCCGGCGGCGGGTGGTTTCATGGCCGGCTTCTTCCCGGTGATGATGTTCGGTCTGCCGGCGGCGGCACTGGCCATGTACCACACCGCAGACAAGGGCCGTCGCGCCCAGGTCGGCGGGCTCTTGATGTCGCTGGCGCTGACCGCCTTCCTGACCGGGGTGACCGAACCGATCGAGTTCACCTTCATGTTCCTGGCGCCGCTGTTGTACGCCTTCCACGCGCTGATGACCGGGCTGAGCATGGCGATCATGCAGTGGCTCGACGTCAAGCTTGGCTTCACCTTCTCGGCCGGCGCCTTCGACTACGCCCTGTCCTACGGTCTGTCCACCAACGGCTGGCTGATGCTGCCGGTGGGGCTCGCGATCGGTAGCGTCTACTACGTGCTGTTCCGTTGGGCGATCGTGCGCTTCGATCTGCCGACGCCAGGGCGTGAGCCGATGGACGAGGGCGTCAAGGTACAGGCCGAGGACCTGGGCGAGCGGGGGCCGGCCTTCGTCACGGCGCTCGGCGGTGCCGCCAACCTCGAGGCCGTCGGTGCCTGCACCACACGCCTGCGGCTGGTGCTCAAGGAGCCGGAGCAGATCGACGAGCCGGCACTCAAGGCGCTGGGCTCGCGTGGCATCATGCGCCTCGGCGGAGGTGGCATCCAGGTCATCCTGGGCCCCATCGCCGACAGCGTGTCCGATGAGATTCGCGCCGCCATGGCCGCCGAGGGCCGGACCCCGCCGGTGGGCGCCGACCCCGCACCTATCGCCACCGGCGTCCCCAAGGTGGTGAGCGCCAAGAGTCTCAATGACGAGCAGATAGACGCCTGGACCCGAGCGCTGGGTGGCTCGGACAACGTTCGCGCGCTGGAAGCCCGGGCGGCGACCCGTCTGCGCCTGGAGGTCGGCAGCGACGGTGCGCTGGACGAGCAGGCGCTGGCGCAGCTGGGTTGTCACGGCGTGATGCGAGTAGCCGATGGCGTCTGGCACCTGGTGGTGGGCAAGGACGCCGAGGCCCTGGCCGGTGGCCTGCACCAGGCAGGGCTGGCAGCCCACTGAGTGGCAGCCCGCTGGGTGGCTGGTGGCGAGTGTGATGCGCCCGCCACCTGCGGTCATCTCGCCTTACCGCTAGCGGCGGCACACTTCAGGGTGTGCCGCCGCTGGCGTTCTACGCCTGGCCATCTGGTGTAGACTTCCCCGTTCCCCCTGAAGACCCGGAGTCGCCATGCTGCCTCACCTGATCGTGTCCGACCTCGACGGTACCCTGCTGGGTGCCAACCATGACCTGGCCGAGCTGACCTTCGAGACCCTGCGTCGACTGGCCACCGATGGCCACAGCATCGCCCTGGCCTCGGGCCGTCATCATCGCGACATGATCGGCTTTCGCGATCGCCTGGGGGTGGACGCCCATATCATCTCCAGCAACGGCGCCTGGACACTGGACCCGAACGACCGCTGCGTGCGGTCGGCACACCTCGCCCCGGAGCTGGTCGAGGCGCTGATTCAGTTGCCGCGTCATCCCGACGTACGCCTCAACATGTACCGCGACGAGGCCTGGGTGATCGATGATCACGCCCCGGGCCTGCTGTCGCTGCACGAGGCCACCGGCTTCGGCTACCGGGTGGAGGGACCGGCAGAGATGGACGTCCAGGGGGTCGGCAAGGTGCTCTATATCGGTGACCCCAGTCTGCTTGCCGACATCGAAGCCGGCGCCCGGGAGGCGGCAGGCGAGGCGCTTCACATCACCTACTCGATGAGTCATTCGCTGGAGATCATGGCCGCCGGGGTCAACAAGGGCACCGCCGTCTCGGCACTGCTTGACGACCTCGGCATCCCCGCCACCCGTTGCCTGGCCTTCGGCGACAACCTCAATGATCTGGAGATGCTGGCGCTGGCCGGCGAGGCCCAGGTGATGGCCAACGCCCATCCCAGGCTGGCCGAGGACCTGCCCGAGGCCCGCGTGATCGGTCACCACGCCGAGGCAGCGGTGGCCCAGCACCTGCGGCAGCGCTTTGGGCTGGACGGCTGACGGGCGGCCGAGGCAAAGGCAGCGCGCTACACTGAGGCCACACTTGGGGCAGTGGTGGGGCGGCGGGCTAGCGCCGTCATACCGAGGTCTTGCATCCCCTGTAACAGGAGGCAGTGATGAACGGATTTGACCCGATGTTTCTCGATCGCCATGTGCGCGACACCATGGCGTTCTATCATCCGCGGGCGATCGATCCGCACGGCGGTTTCTTCCAGTATTTTCGTGACGATGGTCACATCGTCGACGCCGGACATCGGCACCTGGTCTCGAGTACGCGTTTCGTGGTGACCTATGCTCGCTTTGCTCGCCAGACCGGCAATCCCGAGTATCTGCACTGGGCCCGCCATGGTCTGGCCTATCTCGAAAAGGCCCACTTCCAGACGCGCCATCAGGGCTACGCCTGGACCCTGCGCGATGGAAAGGTCGAAGACCCCACCCATCACTGTTACGGCCTGGCCTTCGTGTTGCTGGCCTACGCCGAGGCCTATCGCGCCGGCATCGATGAAGCCTACGAGGGTATCGGTCGGGTACACGCCATGCTCGACAAGCGCTTCTGGGAACCCCAGTGGCAGCGCTTCGCCGATGAAGCAGATGAGCACTGGAATCTCAGCGACTATCGCGGCCAGAACGCCAACATGCATGGCTGTGAGGCGCTGATCGCCGCCTTCGAGGCCACCGGCGAGACCCCCTATCTGGACCAGGCCATGGCCATCGCCCGCGCGATCACCAAGGCCAGCGATGACCATCCCCATGGCTGGATCTGGGAGCACTACAACCGCCAATGGCAGCGCGACTTCGACTACAACCGCGACGATCCCAAGCATCTGTTCCGTCCCTGGGGCTATCAGGTGGGCCACCAGACCGAATGGGCCAAGCTGCTGGTGCAGCTGGCACGCTATCGCGATGATGCCTGGTTGATCCCCACCGCCGAGCGGTTGTTCTCGAGCGCCTGCGAAGCGGGCTGGGACAGGACCCATGGCGGCCTGGTCTATGGCCTGGATCTCGACGGGCATGTATGTGACGGCGACAAGTACTTCTGGGTCCAGGCGGAGAGCTTCGCCGCGGCCGCCGTGCTCTGGGAGGTCACTGGCAAGGCCAACTATCGCCGCTGGTACCAGCGGCTGTGGGACTACAGTTGGCAGCACATGATCGACCACCACCATGGCGCCTGGGTGCGTATCCTGACGCCGGACAATCGTCGTTACGACAACCTGAAGAGCCCTGCCGGCAAGGTCGACTACCACACCATGGGCGCCTGTCAGGAAGTCATGGAAGTGCTCGAGCGGCTGGATCGTTAGGCATCTGTCTTCGGCGCCGGCCGATGCCATGCTACGGCCGGCGTTCCTCACCATCCTGGGCCGTCAGGCGTCCTTCTTCGGTGCCTCCATGCGCCTGAGCTGGCGCCACAGATCGCGGCGCAGGTCCGCCACTCGGGGGCGCTCGTCAGGGTCGAAGGCCAGCGGGCGCACTAGACGCTGGGTGCGCAGTCCCAGACGTGCCCCCAGCAGCCCCACGCCGAGGCCCTGGGCGGCGCGGGTGGACAGCCGCCCGGCCAGGTCCAGCGACAGCATCTGCATGCTGGCGTCGGCGGCAAGCTCGGTGGCGCCGGCGAAGGCCATCTGATAGAGCACGCTGCGCAGCAGGCGTACCCGGGCGGCGTAGCCCAGCTCCAATCCGTAGAGTCGGCACAGGCGATCGATCATCGCCAGGTGGCGCCAGGCCACCAGCGCCATGTCGACCAGGGTTAACGGGCTGACCGCCACCATCACGGCGGTTTCTCCGCTCATGCGCGAGATCAGCCGGCGCGCCTCTCGGTCACGGGGGGCGAGCAGATGGTGGGCCACCAGCGCCTGCAGGTCACGGCCGTCATGGTGGTCTTCACGGGCCGCCTCGAAGGCCAGCCAATGGGGATCGTCGTCGCCGAGGGCCAGCTGATGCTTGAGCCGTCTGACCATGGACAGTGCGTCCCTGGGGGAGCGCGACGGCAATTCGGCCAGGGATTCACGCAACTGGTCGTGGCGCTTGAGGCGCCTGAGGCGAAACAGCTCCCGGCTCAGGGCGAGCCCGCCAAGGCCGATGGTGGCAAGTCCCAGCAGTTGCCAGCCGGTGGCGATCAGGTCACCGCCTGCCAGGGTAGCGGGGACCCCGGTCACCAGTTCGGCGCCGCCGAGTCCCACCGCCGCTCCCAGTACTGCGATCAGGCCCCAGCGGCGCTTGCGTGGGCGTCCCAGAGAGCCCTCCAGATCTACCTTGGCATCGGTTTCCGGCGCCTCGGCTGGGGTCAGCGCTCGGCTATCCAGGTGATCGTCGAAGCGCAGGCCCGGACGCGGGTCACTGAAGGTGGTGTTGTCGACGCCGGCAGCGGAGGGCGCATCGTCGTCATCGGCAAAGCGTACCGCAGGGCGCGGGTCGTCACGGCTATCTCGAGTCATGCGAGCTTGTCTCCAATCAGCCAGTCCAGCGCCAGGTCCATGCGAATATGGGGCAGCGCACCGGTGGTCGAGGGCTGAGGGCGGAAGGCGGTGAAATCGAACCCCTGGCGATCCCAGAAGGCCGGGTCAGGCAGGCGGCTGGGCACCTCGCCGGGGAAGGCCAGCAAGGGCTCGCCTTCCAGGGTGACGCCCTTGAGCGCAGGGGATTTCCTGCCCTGGTGGGTGACCTCGCGGGCCTCGGTGGCGCGAATGGCCGCCAGCGACATGGCCTTGACCGGAATATTGGCGTACTTGAGGTTCTTCAGCGGCTCGGCCAGCAGCGCCTCGAGCAGCCCGACCAGGCGGGCATGCTGTTCCGGGGTCACATGGTCGGCCTTGGTGGCGGCGATGGCGAGGCGGTCGATGCGTGGCGTGAACAGCCGCGAGAACAGGCTGCGCTGGCCGTAGTTGAAGCTCTGCATCAGACGATGGAGCGCCTTGGACAGATCCTCGAAGCGTTCCGGCCCGGCGTTCAGTGCCCCCAGCACGTCCACCAGCACGATCTGGCGATCGAAGCGCCGGAAGTGCTCGCGGTAGAACGGCTTGACGATATGTTGCTGGTAGTAGCTGAAACGTCGGGCCAGGGTACGGTAGACGCTGGTCTCGGGCAGCCGTTCGAGGTCGTCGGACGATGCCTGCTCCAGCCCCGGCAGGGGGAAGAACTGCAGCACCGGGGCGCCGGACAGCTCCCCCGGCAGCAGAAAACGGCCGGGCTGAAGGTCGGAGAAGCCGGCCTCCCTGGCGGCGCGCAGGCCTTCGGCGTAGCGCTCGCTGATCTCCGCCAGGCGGGCCTCGTCGGCCTCGTCGTCGAGCCGAAGTTCACGCACCGCGCTTTCCCAGTCGGCCAGCATGGCACGCCTTGCTGGCCCCGCCGCGTCCCACTGGGCGAGGCTCCAGCTCAGGAAGTCGTGGTCCAGCAGCGGCAGGTCGAGCAGCCACTCGCCAGGATAGTCGAACAGGTCCAGGGTCAACTCGGCGGTATCGGGTCGCAACCACTGCTGGCGACCAGGGCGATAGCGAATCTTCAGGCGTAACTCGCTGATGCCACGGGTGGGCTGGGGCCACTCGGGAGGCGTGCTCTCGAGGCTGGCGCGGGCTCGGTCGAAGGGAAACCTGGGGACCGCGAGATCCTGCTGGGAAACCCGCTGGGCGCCCAGCAGGCGCCCCTCGCGGCTGGCCGAGAGCAGGTCGAGCCGCGCCTCGAGCCCGGCGTGACGCAACTGGTCCACCAGGGAGGTCAAGAATGCCGTCTTGCCGGCCCGAGATAGCCCGGTCACCGCCAGACGCAACTGGCGGTCTCGGCCGCGCTCGATCAGGTCCATCAGATCACGGGTCAGGTCCGTTGGCATTGCCACTCCGTCGGTGAAAGTTATTCCTTAATCTGGGGGCGACCGGCGTCAAAGGCAAGACGCTGCGCCGCGATCAGTATCAGCGGCAGGGCAGCCATCGGCAACAGCCACAGATTGAGCGTCTGCCAGCCAAGCCACTGGATCAGCGGGCCGGCCGCCAGGGCGGTGATCGCCGCAGTGGAAAACACCAGGAACTCATTGGCGGCCTGAACACGAGCCTTTTCTGCGGGCAGGTGACACTCGGTCAGAAGGCCAGTGGCCGGCAGAAAGGTAAAGTTCCAGCCCAGTCCCAGCAGGATCAAAGTGACATTGAAGCCCGCCAGGCTGGAGGGTGCCAGGGCGCTGAGGGCACTGGCGCAAAGCAGCACACAACCCAGCGCGATCATGCGTGTCGTGCCGAACCGCTGGGTCAGTTGGCCGGTGAAGAACGAGGGCGCGAACATCGCCAGCACATGCCACTGAATCGTCATCGAGACGTGGTGAAAGGCGTGGCCATCGGAGGCCATGGCCAGGGGGGTAGCGGTCATGGCCAGGTTCATCACGCCGTAGCCGATCATGGCGGCGAGTACCGCAAGCCAAAGCTTGGGCTGTGCCAGCAGCTCCCCGAGCGGACGTCTCTTGCCATGACGGGTGCTCGGGTCCAGCGGGGGCAAAGGTACCACCAGCAACAGGGCCAGGGCGATGAGGTAGAGCGCTCCCAGGCCGACAAAGCTTCCGAGAAAGGGCGTCGTGACAGCATCCTGACTGATACGCGCAAGCCAGGGGCCGAAGAAGGCGGCCAGCACACCACCGCCCATGACCAGACCGATAGCCCTGTCCCTGGCGCCGCTCGGGGCCAGCTCGATCGCCGCGAAGCGATAGAGCTGACCGAAGCCGATGCCCACGCCGATTGCCATGGTCGCCACGGTGAAGGCGGCGAAGTGATTGGCCAGCAACGCCAGGTAGGCGGCTACCGTGCCGGCGAAGCCGATCAGGTTGCCGATCACGAAGCCTCGCTTGCGCCCCAATCGGCCCATGATCAAGGAGGCCGGCAGGGTGGCGAGCATCAACCCCAGCCACTGAGTCGCCACCGGCAGGGTGGACAGCCAGGGCGAGGGCGCCAGGCTCTGGCCGATCAGCGGCGAGACGGCGATCAACAGAATGTTGCCGCTCACCAGCAGCGCCTGACACAGCGACAGCAGAAGCACTCCGCCGGGGAGGCGGGATGAAGTCACAGGGGGCATGGCGGAGTCTCCGGTAATGAAGGTCGTGGATAAAAAAGACTGAGGCGGTAGCTCAGCGATGGTTCGCTGAATCGGCGCCGAAGCGCGCACGGTAGACCGATGGCGAAACGCCATAGTGGCGATGGAACTGGCGTCTCAGTTGTTCGCTGGTGCCCAGGTGCCAACGTGAAGCGAGGCGTTCCAGCGAGGTTTCGCCACGCACCAGTTCGCGCCGAGCCGCCTCCAGGCGCAGTCCGGTGAGGTACTCGCCGGGACTGGTGTCCAGGTGGTGGCGAAACAGCCGGGTCAGGTGGCGTGGGGTGATCTTCAGGCTGTCGGCCATGCTCTCCAGATCGAAGGCGCCGCCGGGGTCGGCGTGCAGTCGATCGATCAAGGGGCGCAGGCGGGGGCCGCAACGATGCTGGCGCGACAGCAGTTCGCTGAACTGGGACTGGCCGCCGGGGCGATGGAGGAACATCACCAGTTCGCGGGCCACCGCTGCGGCGGCTTCAGCGCCCAGATCACTCTCGACCAGTGACAGTGCCAGGTCGATGCCGGCGGTGACCCCGGCGCTGGTGTAGCGCCCGCCGTCATGGACGTAGAGCGCATCGGCCTGGACCCTTACCTGTGGAAAGTCGTCGGCAAGCCGTCGACAGTGGCGCCAGTGGGTGGTGGCGCTGCGTCCGTTAAGCAGGCCCGCATCGGCCAGCAGGAAGGCGCCAGTGCAGACGGCGCCCAGGCGCCCGAGGTGCGGCGCCACCCGCGTCAGTCGTTCGCGCCAGCGCTGTTGCTGGCACTGGACGAAGACGCCGTGGCCTCCGGCGATGAGCAGGGTGGTCAGGTCGCGGCCGTTGCCGCCAGCATCGGGGGGCTTGTCGAGTTCGCTCTCCCACTCTTCCCAGTCAAGATCCGGCAGGAGTCGCAGACCGCCGTTGGTGACCAGTTCGCTCGCACTTCGGCCGATCAGACGTAGCCGGTAGGCAGGCTTGCCCAGCACGTCGTTGGCGCTGGCGAAGACCTGCCAGGGGCCGCTGACGTCGAGCATCTGACAGTCGGGGTAGGCCAGCAGGGCGACGTCTCGAGTCGTGGTCACGATGGGGGCTCCAGAGAAGGGGGGGCGCACCTGACAACGGCGCGACAGCGAATCTCTGGAGTCTGGGGGAGGTCAGGAATGTCGGCAAGGACCATTACCCCACCGATATGGACATGTGGTGTCCACAACGACGACGCCCCGCCTTGACAGGGCGGGGCGTCGCGGTCAGAGCAGACCGTGGTGACGGTCAGGTTCTGGTCCGTCGGAGATCGGGAGCATCAGCCGGCAAAGGCCAGGTAGATGGCGATGACCAGGATCACCAGCACGATGCCCGCCGGCACGGCGCCCTTCCAGGGCGTCAGGTCGACGGCGCCCACGTCCTCCTGCTTCCAGGCCTCAGCGCGCGGGCGCAGCTTGCCGATCACCAGCATCAATGCCACCAGCAGTACGAACACCAGGGCGACGAAGTGGAACTCGTGCATGATCACCGGCAGCTTGTTGAAGGGCGGGATGAAGTAGCCACAGAAGATGGCCAGACAGCCACCCACCAGGGCGATCTTGGCCGCCATGGGGGGCACACGACGGGTCAGCAGGCCGACCACCACCACCGCCAGGATGGGGATGAAGTAGATGGCGTTCATCTTCTGCAGGTAACCGAACAGGCTTTCCTGACCGGCCAGCAGTGGCGCGATGATCATCGCGGAGATGGCCATGATCCAGCCGAATACCTGGCTCGACTTGACCACCTGGGCCTCGGTGGCGTCCTTCTTCAGGACCGCCTTGTAGAGGCCCAGACTGAACAGGGTGGTGGTGGAGTTCAGCGCCGAGTTGAAGGAAGACAGGATGGCGCCGACCATCACCGCGGCGAAGAAGCCGGTGAGTGGCGCCGGCAGCACGTTGAACACCAGGTGGCCGTAGGCCGCGTCAGCCTTGACGCCCTGATCGGCGTACAGGTGGTAGGCGATGATGCCCGGCAGGACCAGGTACAGGGGCCCCAGCAGCTTGAAGAAGCCGGTCAGCAGTACGCCCTTCTGGCCCTCGGCCAGGTTCTTGGCGGCGAAGGTCCGCTGGATGATCTGTTGGTTGGTGGTCCAGTAGAAGACGTTGATCAGGAAGACGCCGGTGAACAGGGTGAAGAAGGGGACGCTCTGTTCGCTGCCACCGATGGAGTTCATCTTGTCGGGGTTGGATTCCTTGAGGATCTCCCAGCCGGCGAGCACACCGCCATTGTCGCTGATCGCCTGAAGGCCGAAGTAGACGATCACGAAGCCACCGATCAGCAGGCCGACGCCATTGAGGGTATCCGACACGGCAACGGTGCGCAGGCCCCCGAACAGGGCATAGATGGAGCCGATGATGCCGACGATCCACACCGTCAGCCACAGCAGGGTGGTGCTGGATTCGATGCCGGTGAGCCCGGACAGGTCGAGCATGCCCTGCAGGCCGATGGCGCCGGAGTAGAGGATGATCGGCAGCAGTACCACCGCGTAGGCGATCAGGAAGATCACGTTGGTGATCAGCTGGGTGCCCTTGTCGAAGCGAATCTCGAGCAGCTGGGGCAGGGTGGCGATGCCGCTTTTCAGAAAGCGCGGCAGGAAGAACAACGCCAGCGCCACCAGCGCCATGACCGCCACCACCTCCCAGGCCATCACGCTGAGGCCATCGGTGAAGGCGGAGCCGTTGAGGCCGACCATCTGCTCGGTGGACAGGTTGGTCATCAACAGCGAGCCGGCGATCAGCGGGAAGGTCAGGCTGCGTCCCGCCAGGAAGAAGCCGCTGGTGCTTGAATGGTCGTCACGGCGGGTGATGCGCCAGGTGATGAAGGCGACCAGTCCTGTAAAGAACAGGAAGGACGCGAAGGTGAGTAGGGGCATGGTGTCATCCTTGCGGTCGTTGTCCGGTGCGGCGTGGTCGTGAGCCACCTCCCACAGGGGGCATGGCGATTACCGCACTTGGGTCGATGTCCGTGCCGAGCGCCAGCTGGCAGACCAGTGGCGCCGACACCCAGGAAGTATCTTTGCAGCGCTTGCGTCATCCTGCCCGCTGCAGTGCATCTTTTGGCGCTGAAGCAGCGCGGGTTCGCGCAGTGTCGCATTGACGTCAAGTCGGTGGAAATTCCGAAAGTCTTCGTCTTTTTCCAGAAAGACGTCGAACTTAAAGGATTAAGTTAACCGACGGTTGCGTATTCCAACTACGTGATCGCAAGTCTAATCGGCTCTCCGTGGCGAGCCATACGTCTTTTGTCGCAGCGGGTCAGTTTGGTGGAGCTGCTGAAATCGGCACAGGCTCGATGATGCCGAACAGTTGCAGCAGTGTCGGCGTTGCCGCGATGATAAAGCCGCACAGGGCCAGTGCACGACCGGGCCATCGGCGCTGCGGGTGGCGTGCCAGGTGAAGGCCGAGCAGGCAGACCAGCAAGCCCGTGAGATGAAACACCACGGCGAGCGATCGAAGCAGTTCAAACGAGGTCATGGGCTGTCCCTGGGCATCCTGTGGCAGAGGGGCGACGTGGCGGAATCCGCGAGCGAAAGGGCGCGGCCGCCTGGGTCACAAGCGAGCGAAGGGGAGTCTGCCATGACCGACAGGGTGGTGCGAGCCGACGAAGTGATCGAGTTCTGGTTTCAGACGCTGACACCAAAACAGTGGTTTGCCAAGGATGATGCGCTGGATGGCCGTATCCGCCATGACTTCGGTGCGACCCTGGCGGCGGCGGCCGCCGGCGAGACCTGGCAGTGGCGTACCTCGGCCCGCGGGCGGCTGGCGGAAATCCTGGTGCTCGATCAGTTCTCTCGCAACATCTACCGCGGCGAGCCGCGAGCCTTCGCCTGTGACGGTCAGGCCCTGGTACTGGCCCAGGAGGCGGTATCCCAGCGCGCAGATCGGGTGCTCGATCCTCCCTGGCGAGCCTTCCTGTACATGCCCTATATGCACAGCGAGTCGTTGCGTGTGCACGACGAGGCGCTGCGCCTGTTCGACCAACCGGGACTCGAGCACAACCTGCACCACGAGCATCGCCACCGCGAGGTGCTGGTGCGTTTTGGTCGCTATCCTCAGCGCAATGAGGCGCTGGGACGAGCGTCCACCGCCGAGGAACTGGCCTTTCTTGCCCAGCCCGGCAACCGATTCTAGCCGCGACGAAGGGCCTGTCATCGGCGCTGACCCAGCGCCACCGGACGGCATTCGTGCTGTCGCGTCTCACATTACGTGACATATCCCTACTTTCGTATGCATTGATGTAATGGTATAGCTGTGAACGGTGAAGATCGTCCGCGGGCGATCGACGCGGCACCTCGCGCCCTGGTCAAGGGATTTGGTCGAAGGAGCGAGGGTGAATGATTCGCAAGTTTCCATTCAGTGACGAAAGGAGAACGCAATGAGCTTTATCGCGTGGTTGATCATCGGTGGTCTGGCGGGCTGGATCGCGGGCAACATCATGCGTGGCGGCGGCTTCGGCCTGCTCGGCAACATCGGCGTCGGCGTGGTGGGTGCCCTGATTGGCGGCCTGCTGTTCAGCCTGGTGGGGCTGTCCAGCGGCGGCTTTATTGGTTCACTGGTCACAGCGGTGGTGGGTGCCGTGGTGCTGCTGTGGGGTGTGGGCAAGCTACGCGGTTAGCGCGCTCTGATCAGCGACCGAATGGCGGCGACTCGCCGTCATCGCAAGGGGCCCGGTGCACTGCACCGGGCCCTTGTCGTAGCTGGCCCCTGCCAGGGGCCTGATGCACCGCTCAGCCGGCGCGCTGGGCCGGGTCCGGCAGGGTCGGGAAGCGCGGCGGATGCGCCTCGAGAAAGGCGTGGCACGCGCGCAGTACCCGGGCGTCGTCGAACTTGCCGCCGGCCAGCTGGAAACCCACCGGCAGGCCACGGTCGGTGAAACCGCAGGGTACCGAGGCGGCCGGCTGCTGGCTCAGGTTGAAGGGGTAGGAGAACGGCGCCCACTCCTCCCAGTCGCGCATCTGGCTACCCGGCGGCACCTGGTGGTTGATCTCGAAGGGGCTGATCGGCACCGAGGGCGTCATCAGCAGGTGGTAGTCCTGGTTGAACTGCTCAAGACGCATGGTCAGCTCGGCTCGGGCCGCCTGGGCGCGAAACAGCTCCACGGCCTTCCACTCTTCTGCACGCAGGGCGTTCTCGTAGAGGCCGGGATCCAGCTTGGCGCGTTCGCTGTCGCTGAGCTGCGAGACCATCTCCAGCGAGGCGGTGAACCACAGCCGCTGAAAGATCCATAGCGGCGACGGCAGCTCTGGATCCACCTCGCAGATCTCCGCGCCCAGATCCCGCATGCGATCCGCCGCTTCTCTGACCCGTGTGGCGACCTGAGGGTCCACCTCGGCGAAGCCCAGATCGGTGGAAAAGGCGATGCGCAGCCCCTCGAGCCCCTTGCCGATATCCTGGCCCCAGTCCTCCGGCTGGCCCCGGGTGGCGTAGGGATCGACATAGTCGTAGCGGCCAATGACATTGAGCATCGCCACGGCGTCGTCGACGCTGCGGGCGATGGGTCCGATATGGGACAGCGTCGGCTCTTCCGCCGGCGGCCACTGGGGCGTCCAGCCGAAGGTCGGCTTGAAGCCGAACACCCCGCAGAAGGCGGCAGGAATGCGGATCGAGCCGCCGGAGTCGCCGCCCTGGTGCAACACCCCCATGTTGAGCGCCGCTGCGGCGGCAGCACCGCCGGACGAGCCTCCTGCGGTCAGGCGGGTATCCCAGGGGTTGCAGGTGGCGCCGAAAACCCGATTGTCGGTGACCGCCTTCCAGCCGTCTTCCGGGGTGTTGGTCTTGCCCAGCAGGATGGCGCCGGCCTCCCTCAGGCGTTTCGCCGGTGGCGCGTCGGCATCGCAGGGCTCGCTTGAGCCCAGCAGCGAGCCGTTGGACGTCGGCATGCCGGCCACGTTGGTCAGATCCTTGAGCGAGACCGGAACACCGTCGATCGGACTCAGCGGCTTGCCCTGGCCCCAGCGACGTGCCGACGCCTTGGCCGCCTTTTCGGCACCCTCGGCGTCGACGTAGGTGTAGGCATTGACGGCTTCGTTGAAGCGCTCGATGCGCGCAAGCGCCGCCCGTGTAGCTTCCAGGGGGGAGGCGTCGCCACTGCGATAGTGCTCCGTCAGCGCGGCAACGCCCAGAATGCCCAGTTCGTCCTCTTGCATGGTCGGGTCCCTCGCGTCCATGGATGGACCCTTACCCTAGCTTGATTCGGCATAGTGTTGCCAACCTCCACAAACGACGACGCCACCGGCGGGACCGGTGGCGTCATCGGCTGACGGCTCAGGCCGTCAAGGCTTCACGATCAGGCGGTAGCGGCGGCTTCGCTGCCGACCACGGCCTTGAGGTTCTGCTCGACGATGTCCAGGCCTTCCTCGAGTACCTTGTCCTCGATGGTGACCGGCATCAAGAAGCGGATGGTGTTGCCGAACATGCCGCAGGACAGCAGGATCAGGCCCTGCTCACGGGCACGCTTGCACAGGGCTGCGGCGAGATCCGGAGCCGGCTGACCGTCCTTGCCGTTGAGTTCGAAGGCGGCCATGGAACCCAGATTGCGCGGGTGGACCACGGCGTCGAAGTCGCTGGCCCACTGGGCAAAACGCTTGGCCAGCTTGTCGCCCAGCGCCTGGCTCTTGGCCAGGATGTCCTCTTCCTCGAACACCTCCATCACCGCCAGGGTCGCGGCGCAGGACACCGGGCTGCCGGAGTAGGTGCCGCCCAGCGAGTTGCCGCCAGAGGCGTCCATGTGCTCGGCGGTGCCGACCACGGCGGAGATCGGCATGCCGGCGGCCATGCTCTTGGCCATGGTCATCAGGTCCGGCTTCACGCCGCTGTGCTCGATGGCGAACATCTTGCCGGTACGACCGAAGCCGCTCTGGACCTCGTCGACGATCATCAGGATGCCGTGTTCGTCACAGATCTCGCGGATCTTCTCGAGGAAGCTCTGCGGCGCGGGGTAGAAGCCGCCTTCACCCAGTACCGGCTCGAGCACGATGGCGGCGGTGTCCTTGGGGTTGGCGTCGGTCTTCAGCACCATCTTGAGGCGACGAACCGCCTCTTCCTCGCTGATGCCGTGTTCGGCCACCGGGTAGCCGGCGCGGAACACACAACCCGGCATGGTGCCGAAGTCGCTGGCGTAGGGGGCAACCTTGCCGTTCATCGCCATGGTCATGAAGGTACGGCCGTGGTAGCCGCCGTCGAAGCAGATGACGTTGTTGCGGCCGGTGGCGGCGCGGGCGATCTTGACCGCGTTTTCCAGCGCCTCGGCGCCGGAGTTGGCCAGCATCACCTTGGCCTCACCGCGCACCGGGGTGATCGCAGCAAGCTTTTCGGCGACCTTCACGTAGCCCTCGTAGGGCATCACGGTCTGGCAGGTGTGCATCACCTTGTCGAGCTGGTCCTTGATCGCCTGCACCACCTTGGGGTGGCAGTGACCGATGTTGAGCACGCCGATACCGCCGGCGAAGTCGATGAAGCGGTTGCCATCGGCATCCCACAGTTCGGCGTTCTTGGCGCGGTCGGCGAAGGCGGTGGCGGGGCTGGCCGCGCCCTTGGCGACGTACTTGTCCTTGAGTTCGTTCAGCTGAGCGTTATTCATGTCGTGACTCCTTTGAGGGCACTGAATGTATAGGGTAGACGCTAGGTCCGGGACACGCAGGGCGTGCCCCGGGGAGACGGGGCTGGCCCTTAGAGGCCGCCGACACAGGCGTACTTCAGCTCTGTGTACTCATCGAGGCCATGGCGTGAACCTTCGCGACCGAGACCCGATTCCTTGACGCCGCCGAAGGGGGCGAGCTCGGTAGAGAGGATGCCCTCATTGATGGCGACCATGCCGTACTCGAGTTGTTCCATGGTGCGCCAGATACGGCGATAGTCGGTGGCATAGAAGTAGGCGGCCAGACCGAATTCGGTGTCGTTGGCCATGGCGATGGCTTCGTCGTCGCTGGAGAAGCGGAACACCGGGGCCAGCGGCCCGAAGGTCTCTTCCCGGGCGACACGCATGTCGGTGGTCACGTCGGCCAGCACCGTGGGCTGGAAGAAGGTGCCCTCCAGGGCCTCACCGCCGGCGACCAGGCGGGCACCGTTGTCGAGTGCGTCAGCGATATGCGACTGCACCTTGTCCACCGCTGCCGAGTTGATCAGAGGACCCTGAACCACACCGTCCTCGAGGCCGTTGCCGACCTTCAGTTCGCCCACGCGCTTGGCCAGCTTCTCGACAAAGGCATCGTAGACGCCGTCCTGAACCAGGAAGCGGTTGGTGCACACACAGGTCTGGCCGGAGTTGCGGTACTTGGAGGCGATGGCACCCTCGACGGCGGCGTCCAGGTCGGCGTCATCGAAGACGATAAAGGGCGCGTTGCCGCCAAGCTCCATGGAGGCCTTCTTCACGGTGTCGGCGCACTGGGCCAGCAGGATCTTGCCCACCGGGGTGGAGCCGGTGAAGGACACCTTGCGCACTCGGGCATCGCCGGTCAGTACCGGGCCGACTTCGCGCGGGGAGCTCGAGGTCACCACGTTGAGCACGCCGGCGGGGATGCCCACGTCTTCAGCGAGCTTGGCCAGTGCCAGGGCGGTCAGCGGGGTGGCCTCGGCCGGCTTGACCACCACGGTGCAGCCGGCGGCCATGGCCGGAGCGCACTTGCGGGTGATCATCGCCAGCGGGAAGTTCCAGGGGGTGATGGCGGCGACCACACCGACCGGCTCGCGGAACACCAGGATACGCTTGTCGGGTCCGTGGCCCGGCAGGGTCTCGCCAGCCACACGCTTGGCTTCCTCGGCGTAGAACTCGACGAAGGCAGCGCCGTAGGCGACCTCGCCACGGGACTCGGCCAGCGGCTTGCCCTGTTCACGGGTCATGAGTTCGGCCAGGGCTTCCTGGTGGTCCATGATGCTGTTGAACCAGGCGCGCAGCAGGGCCGAGCGTTCCTTGGCGGTCTTGCGCTTCCAGCCGGCCCAGGCCGCATCGGCGGCACCGATGGCTTCGCGGACTTCCTCGGCGTTCAAGTCCGGCACCTCGGCCAGGGTCTCGCCGGTGGCGGGATTGGTGACGCTGAAGTGGCGATCGGCGTCACGCCACTGGCCGCCGATGTACGCCTTGTCGATGATCAGGTCCTGAACGTGGGACATGCGGGAGCTCCGGAAAGGGTCAGAGAAGAGGGGTGTTATGTCATGATTGACGAGTGTGCATTATTTGAAACATCTCGCCAAGGGCTGTGATCGGAATTTTTTACGCCCGTTCGAAGAATGCATCGATGAGGCTTGCCGGGCCCTCGAGGCCCAGGTCTGGAAGATCTATTGGCAACAATCGCCATCGGCGTGGCGAACAGTTTCCGGTACACTGTGTCGCCGACTTCTAGCTGCCCGAAGCGATGGTCCTTGGCGCCTTGTGTCAGGCCGGACCGGGCTGGCCTGACTCCGTGTTTCTGCGAGGTGAGACTTGGTTGATCCGCTCAATGCCTGGTGGGCTCAGCAACTGGTGCTGTGCGACTGGGCCTTTATGCCTGACCCCTTGATGCTGCCTGAAGAGGCGGCACGTGAGCGATTGGCCGCCCTCGAGATCCCCGACCGGGGCGAACTGGGGTGGCGCCTGCTCGAGCTCAATGCTGCGAACACGGTGCCTGCCTCCCACCTGCTGGGAGCGCTTGAGCTGGTGGCCCTGGCAGGGGCGTCGGGATGGATGTCGGCCGAGGTAAGTCGTGGCTGGGCAGCACGCCTGTGCAGCGACATCCACCATCGTCACGCAAGCCTGGATGAATGGCTGGAGGCACTCTGCGCCTCCCGCAGCGGCGAAGGCTGGCTTCGCGGCGATGAGGGCTTGCTCGATACCTGCCGGGCACTGTCGAAGCTGGAAGGCGAGGGTGCCGGCATCACCTGGCCGTTGCTCGGCACTGCGCTGAGTCGCGAGCCTGCCGCCGCCCTCTGGCCCGACAGCCCGGAAGATCGCGTCTGGCGATTGCGGGCGGCCTTCTCGCCGGTACTGATGACGCCGGCCAGCATCGATGACTGGGACGGGGTCGAGGCCTGGCTGGGGGAAGTCTGGCAGATTCACGGCGCCGAGGATCTCAAGCGCGCCTTGCTGTGGCTGACCAGTCAGGGGGATCGCCAGGGCTGGGATATCGACGCCGCGCGGTTGATGGCGGTCAGTGCCGGCGAACGCCAGGCCTGGTGTGAGGGGCTGGCGCCTCAGGAGCGCCCATACGGCCGCCTGCTGTGTCGCTACGTGGATCAGGGGGAGCCGCTGGAGTGGGCCGCCTGGGACTGGCTGAGGGCGGTGGATCTGGCCTGGGCCGGCAGCTGCATCGGCTGGCTGACACCCCAGGAAGCGTCGCTGCTGGCGCATCACGCAGGCGATCTGGTCCAGCGTCGCTACAGTGACTGGAGCGCCCTGGCGCGCTCCTATCAGCGCGGCCGTGGTCTGTTCGAAGGTCAGGACCGGCTGCCGACCCTGGCAGCCGACTGGCAGTTGCTGATGGGCTCGCCGGTGAGCCCTTGGCATGGCTCGTTGCAGGAGTTGCTCGACCAGGAGCAGGTCGAGGCATCACGCCAGGCGGCCAGGCAGTGGCGCGCCTCACCTCGCCACTGGGTGCTGGCGCTGGCCTCGGTGCGTGAACCCGAGCTGGCGGCACGTCAGGGGCCGATTCCGTCGCTGCCCCAGGCGCGTCGTGACGAGGCGCGCAAGTACCTGGCGGAGACCCTCGATCTGCACCCCGACGAGGGCGCCCGCTCACTGGTGCGCTACTGGCTGCCGGCCCAGGCCCATCATCTCAATCAGCTGGCGGCTGACGCGGCGCATCGAGCGCTGCCTTCGGCCAGAACCCCCTTTGGTGATGCGCCCCAGGCGGATCTGGCAGGTCGTGATGGCCTGGCCAGGGCGACCCGCCATTCGGCGACCATCCATATGGCCGAGAAGTACGCCTTCTACTTGCTGATGAGCATGGACAGTGAGCAGTTCGACGAGGACAGCCTGACCGATATGGCGGCGTCCCTGCGCGATGTGCTGTGTCGGTTCTACAGCACCCCCAAACGCCTGCTCGAGGCCTGGGCGACCTGGGATGCGCTGTTGCCGGAGCCGGACCAGCCTTCTCTGACCTACGAGATTCGCTGGCACCTGGACGATCCGGGTAGCCTGTTTCACTGGCTCGAGTGGCGCAGCGGCGATTGGCGCGAGCCTGGCGAGCGTCCGAGCCTGATGCACTTTACCGCGCTGTCGCTGGTGGGACCCTTGAACACCGCCGCCTGGAGCCTGCCGCAGCCGGAAAGCGACCGGGAAGGGGCATCGATCCTGGAGTGGATCGATGGACACTACGGCCTGCACTCCGCCACCGAGCTGATCGATTTCGTGCGCTTTCTGCTGGACGCCGGTGATCGCCAGGAATATCAGATCAACTACGCGCCCTACACCCTCAACAGCGCGCGCCTGAATTCCGAGATTGCGACCCTGGAGTCCGGTGAGTGCAACGAGGAAGAGCGCAATCATCTGGAGCGCCTGCTGCGGGTACGTGACAACGCCGACCAGTGCAATGACGTCGACATGTGCGCCTGGGACCTGGCCCAGGCGGTCGACCTGGCGATCGCCGGTCGCCAACTGGGCTGGCTGGCTCAGCAGGACTTCCTGGCACTGCTGGAGCGTGCGCACCAGTTGGCGTCGGAGCACTACGCCGGTTGGCAGGAGTATGCCCGGGGTCTCTATGCAGGATTTTCGTTTTTCATGGGGGAAACCCCTGAGCGCGAAGCGTTTCTGGCCAGCTTCCGCCAGGCGCTGGTGGCCTGGCTGTCGGGCGCTCCGCCCCTCGCCGGCACCTGGGCCAGCCTGGATTTCCCGGGTGCCCGCCCCCGCCATTGGGCACCGCTTCACATCGATACCTTGCCGGGAGATGGACGAACCCTGCACTGATCGTCGCGAAACAGCAGAAAAAAAACGCCAAAAAATTGTCCTGATCTATCGTCAGATCGGATAATTTTGGCTAGTATCGTGTTGATCTTTCGTCAGGCCTCCCATCAAGAAGGAGGCCGAATTGTCAAACTTGCAGCTGAGGGGCGTTATGGTAGTGACACGAGTGCGTCACTTCCACAGCGGCTCTTGGGCGCCGGCAGGCCGTCAGCCAGCCGGTTCAGGGAATGAGGTGTGTGTCGCATGAGCGTCGCCCAGACAAGCCGCGTGACAGCGGCGATGGTGTTGCTTGGCCTGCTGTCAGGCTGCGCGGCATCGAACTACCAGAATACCGCTGATAACGACTACTTTTCCCGTGACATGCCGAGCCTGGCCGAGCGCGCCGCCTCGCGCATGTCGCCCCTGGAGGACCCCGCGGCAGGCGGAAGCTTCCTCGAAGATCCCGCCGCTGCCATCCGCGAGGCGCTGATGGCGGAGCACGATCGCTGGGCGGGTACGCCCTATCGTTTCGGCGGCACCGGCATGAGCGGCATCGACTGCTCGGCGCTGGTGCAGAACATCTTCAGCGACGCCTTCCAGGTGCAGCTGCCGCGCACCACCGGCAGTCAGGTCCATACCGGCGAACCGATCACGCGTGATCAGCTGTCTCCCGGCGACCTGGTGTTCTTTCGTCCTCCGGGCAACCGCCACGTCGGCATCTACGTCGGCCAGGGGCGCTTTCTGCACGCCTCATCGTCGCGCGGTGTGATGATCTCCAAGCTGGATAACAGCTACTGGCGCCGCTACTACTGGCAGGCGCGTCGACCGCTGGAACCTACCCGGTTGAGCATGCGCCAGTTCGCCTACAGCCCGGCGGGCATGGGCGGCTGAAGCATCCTCGGCGCCATCGACGTCGCCACCACAACGGGGCGAGCCTTGTACTGGGCTCGCCCCGTTTGCGTTCGCAGGCCCTGGCTAGCCCTCGACGACTCCTGGTTACAGGGAGTCGCGTTGCGACAGGGCGTAGTCGATAAAGGCGCGCTCGGCGCGTGACAGGTAGCCCTGGGGCTGCCAGGCCAGCGACAGGGTCAGCCAGGCGGCGGGGTCAAAGGACACCGCCGACAGGTCATCTTCCTCGATCACCCGACGCAGAAAGGTGGTGATGCCAAAGCCCTGGCGGACGATGGCCTTGGTCAGCGGGATCAGATTCGACTGGAACGTCAGGCGGGGCTGGATATCCAGCCGTCGGGCCATGGCGTCGACAAACTCGCGGTGAAAATAGCCGTCCTGAAACAGCACCAGCGGCTCGCTCAGAAAGGCTTCCGGAGTCACGCTGTGGCGTGCCGTGAAGGGATGGTCCCGGGGCGTGCAGACCACCATCTCGGCACGTAGCAGGGCCTCGGTTTCCAGTTCGCAGGTACTGCCATCCTCGACCACGATTCCCAGGTCCAGCTCGCGGGCCTTGATCATTGCCTGCAGTCGGCGGGCGCCCGCCTCGATCACCGTCATGCGGATGCCAGGGTGGCGTGCGGCAAAGCCCATCAGCAGCGGCGGCAGATAGTAGGAGCCCAGCATCGAGGGGATGCCGATGCGCACTTCGCCCTTTACCAGGCCGTTGAGTTCCTTCAGCGCCAGTTCGGTGGCACTGGCGTCGGCGAGTAGCCGTCGGGCATGTTCCAGTAGCACCTCACCTTCTGGTGTCAGTCGAACACGCCGATCATGGCGTTCGAACAGACGAGTGTCGAGGCGTCGCTCCAGGCCTGCGATGGTCTGGCTGACGGCGGACTGGGCGATGTGACGGGCGCGGGCGGCGGCGCTGAAGCCGCCGTGGTCCACCACCGCGACAAACAGCGACAGCGAGCGCAGGTCAAAGGGTAGCGACATAAGGGAATGTGATGGATAGCATCATGTTCTTCTGTTGGTGTGATGGTAGTGAAGCATGGAAGATGGGCGAGGCCAACCGGAGACCGCCATGATTCACGCCAATACCACTGCCTGGCGCAGGGCGACCCTCGCTCTGTGTCTGGGCTCGATGCTGGTATTCATCAACCTCTACGCCCCCCAGCCATTGCTGCCGCTGCTGCGCGATACCCATGAGGCTTCGACCCTGAAGGTGGGCCTGGTGATGTCGCTTGCCACCCTGACCCTGGCGCTCTCGTTGCTGGTCTATGGGCCCTTGTCCGACGCCATCGGGCGGGGCGGTATCATGCGTGCGAGCCTGTCGGTGGCAGCTGTCGCGACACTGTTGGCGGCATTTGCGCCTGGGCTCGACTGGCTGCTGGTCGCTCGCGTGCTGCAGGGGGTCGCCCTGGGAGGGCTGCCGGCGGTGGCGATCGCCTGGATGGGCGACGAGTTCTCGCCGGAGGCGATGAGTCGAGCCGTGGGGCTCTATATCGCGGCCAATACCCTGGGCGGTATCGGTGGTCGCGTGCTGGGAGGCGTCATCGGTGAATGGTATGGCGTCCAGGCGAGTTTCGTGGCGATTGGCGGTTTGACCCTGGTGGGCGTGGCGGTGTTCTGGTGGCTGCTGCCGGCGGCCCGTGCCTTTGCGCCTCAACCCTTTCGAGTGGGGCACGCCTGCCGCCAGATGCGTGGCCACCTGGCCAACCCATGGCTGCTGTCGGCCTATCTGATCGGTGGTCTCAACTTCCTGGTGTTCATCAACCAGTACAGCTACATGACCTTTCGTCTGGCCGAGGCACCCTTTGCTCTCGGGCCCCGCTGGCTGGGCCTGCTGTTTCTGACCTACCTGGGCGGCACTCTGGGCTCGACGCTATCTGCCAGGGTCGTCGCCAGAGCGGGAGCGCCCGCCACCATGGGGTTGGGCGTTGTCATCATGATGCTGGCGCTGGGTCTGTCCCTGATACCGATGCTCGCCGTCATCATTGCCGCCTTGACCCTCAGCGCCTTCGGCTTCTTTCTGTGCCACGCCACCGCCTCGGGCTGGGTCGGTCGCCAGGCCCGCGAAGGACGAGGCGGCGCATCGGCGCTCTATCTGGTGTTCTACTACCTGGGGGCGAGTCTCGGGCCGCTGTGGCTCGAGCCGTTCTGGCTGTGGCGGGGCTGGCCTGGGGTGGTGGCGGCCAGCTGGCTGGTGCTGGCGACCACGGGCTGGCTGTCCTGGCGGCTAGGAAAGCGGCTGCAGCGTGCACAACACCAGTGCGTCGTCGAGCGTCGACTCGAACACGTATGAGTCCGCTACTGCGACGCGGTTGCCGATAGGTTGCAGATGCGTTGCAGAGACCGATCGACCTTGGCTCGCACCAGGGTCGATCGGTGTGGCATGACGTTGCTGTCAGCGCCGCGCCCTAGGACGCTGCGGACTGCTCTGGCGCCTCGTGGGGCATGGCTTCGTCTCCCCAGATTTCCTTTAGCCGGTCAGGGCGGCCGCAGGAGTTCTTGTAGAAGGTGTAGCGCACCTTGTTCTTCTGGTAGTAGTCCTGGTGTTCATCCTTGGTGGCATAGAAGGTGCCAGGATCTTCGATGGTGGTCTCGATCGGCTGGTCGAAGCGCTCGGCGATGTCCGCCTTGCTGGCCTCGGCCAGTTCACGCTGCTCGTCGTTCAAGGGCAGCAGGGCAGAGCGATAGGAATCTCCCACATCGCAGAATTGGCGGTTGGCGACGAAGGGATCGATATTGCGCCAGAAGACGTAGAGCAGATCCTGGTAGCTCACTTTGTCGCTGTCGTAGGTAATCTCGACGGCTTCGGCGTGCCCGGTTCCACCGGCGCCCACCTGTTCATAGGTCGGGTTTTCCGTGTTACCTGCTGCAA
Source organism: Halomonas sp. MMSF_3323 (assembly GCF_030733595.1). Lineage (NCBI taxonomy): Bacteria > Pseudomonadati > Pseudomonadota > Gammaproteobacteria > Oceanospirillales > Halomonadaceae > Halomonas > Halomonas sp. MMSF_3323. Next base: position 116,647 of record NZ_JASHIT010000010.1, read on the forward strand.
AGCCGGATATGGTGGCCTCGACACCATCGATCTTGTCGAAGGCTTCCTCGACACACCAGTAGCAGCCGCCAGCGAAGATGGCCTTCTCTTCGGCGGCGAGGGCGGGGGTCGTGGAAAGCACGGCACCAGTCAGCAGGCCGGCCAGCAGGAAGGTACGCTGATTGAAGGGATATCGCATTCGTAGGCTCCGTCAGGATGGCGTCATTGTAAGGTTCGAGTAGGGCAGTTCCCGGTTGGTTCAGTCATTGTGGCAGGCGCATCCTTACATGCGCTGTCGATAAGGGGATGATTTTTTGCATTTTCGGTCGTAAGGCTCGGTCGCCTGTGCGCGACTCAGGCAGACTGCTAATCTCGATTGCATCCCGATAGCCGGCCGCACAGCTCCTGGTAACGTCATCGTCTCGTCGCAGGACGGGCGCAGGACAACGGGTGCCGCTGCTGCTGGCCACGGCTACCTATCGATCATCGACCCGATCATCGACACCAGTTGACCTAGAAGGAGACGCGGGTGACCCGTAACAAATGGATCTTGCTGGCACTGATTGCCGTCGCAGTGGTGGCGTTCTTTGTCACCGGCGCCAACGAGGCCTTTACGCTGGACGCGATCAAGGCCCAGCAGGCGCAATTTCAACAGTGGTTCCACGAGGACCCCTGGACCGTGGCCGGTGGCTTCTTCGCGGTCTATATCCTGATGGCGGCGCTGTCGCTGCCTGGGGCGGGGTTGCTGACGCTGCTGGCGGGGGCCTTGTTCGGCTTCTGGATCGGTCTGGTGCTGGTGTCCTTCGCCAGTTCGCTGGGCGCGACCCTGGCCGCGGTGATCGCCCGGACCCTGCTGCGTGAGACGCTGGAGACGCGCTTCTCGCGCCAGCTGGCGCGAATCAACGGCGGCATCGAGCGCGAAGGCGCCTTCTACCTGTTCACGCTGCGGCTGATTCCGATCTTCCCCTTCTTCGTGATCAACCTGGTGGTCGGCCTGACCCGCATGCGTCTGTCCACCTTCTATTGGGTCAGCCAGCTCGGCATGCTGCCGGGTACCATGGTGTTCGTGAATGCTGGCCGGGAACTGGGTGAACTCGAGTCGCTGGCGGGCATCCTGTCGCCAGGGCTGATCCTGTCCTTTGTGTTGATCGGCTTGTTTCCCTGGATCGCCAAGGCCGTGGTGGCGGTGCTCAAGCGTCGCCGGCTCGCCGCCGAATACCAGTGCCCGTCGCGTTTTGACCGGGATATCGTGGTGATCGGTGCGGGCTCGGCGGGCCTGGTGGCAAGCTATATTGCTGCGGCGGTGAAGGCGAAGGTAACCCTGGTGGAGCGCCACCGCATGGGCGGCGACTGCCTCAATACCGGCTGTGTGCCGTCCAAGGCATTGATTCGCGCCGCTCGCGCCGCCGAGGACATTCGTCGGGCGCCGTCCTATGGTGTCAGCGCCGGTGAGCCAAGCGTCGACTTCGCCGCTGTGATGGGCCACGTCCACGGCGCCATCGCCGAGGTCGAGCCCCATGATAGTCCGGAACGTTATCGGGGCCTGGGCGTCGATGTGGTCGAAGGAGAAGCCAGGCTGCTCGATCCCTGGCGGGTGCAGGTTGGCGAACAGGTGCTGACCACCCGTCACGTGATCATCGCCAGCGGTGCCCGCCCCAGAGTCCCGCCGTTGCCGGGGATCGATGATATCGAGGTGCTGACCTCCGACAACCTGTGGGAGCTAAAGGCATTGCCGAAGCGCCTGGTAGTGCTTGGTGGTGGTCCGATCGGCAGTGAACTGGGACAGAGCTTCGCCCGGCTGGGTAGCCAGGTCACCCTGGTGGAGATGGGCCCGCAACTCTTGCCACGCGAAGACGAGGACGTCGCCAGGGAGGCGGCTCAGGGGCTCGAGGCCAGCGGCGTGACGCTGTGCCTGTCGACTCGGGCGCTCAAGGTGGTGGCCGGTGACGGCGATCTCCATCGACTCGAGATCGAGGTCAACGAGGCAGGCGAGACACGTATCGAGCAACTGGAGTTCGATCAGTTGCTGGTGGCGGTGGGTCGACAGGCCAACGTCGAGGGGCTCGGGCTTGAAGAACTGGGCGTGGGCACTCGCGACAACGGCACCCTGGACGTGGATGGCGGGCTGCAGTCAGTGCTGCCTAATGTCTGGGCCTGTGGCGATGTGGTCGGGCCCTTCCAGCTGACCCATGCCAGCGCCCACCAGGCCTGGCACGCCACCGTCAATGCCCTGTTTGGCGAGTTCAAGCGCTTCAATGTGAGCTATCGGGCGCTGCCGGCGGTCACCTTCTGTGACCCGGAGGTGGCGCGAGTGGGGCTCAACGAGCGCGAGGCCAAGGAGCAAAAGGTGCCCTTCGAGGTCACCCGCTACTCACTGTCCGAGCTCGACCGGGCCATCGCCGAGGGCGATACCACCGGATTCGTCAAGGTGCTGACCGTACCGGGCAAGGATCGCATTCTCGGTGCCACCATTGTCGGTGCTGGCGCTGGCGAGATGCTGGCGGAGTTCACCCTGGCAATGACCCGCGGTATCGGACTGAACAAGCTGTTGGGGACCATCCACCCGTACCCGACCCACTCGGAAGCCGTAAAGGCCGCCGCCGGGGTGTGGAAGAACGCGAACAAGCCCGAGCGGGTCCTGGGGTATCTGGAGCGTTACTTCAATTGGCGGCGAGGCGGGGGAGGCGACGCCGATTCCTCAAGCCAGCCGGTGACGGGAGACAGAGCCAGTGCGAGCTCCGAGCGACACGAAGCATCGTCGCTGTCCTCTGCCCAGTCCAACGACTGAGCGAACCGCCCAGGCAGTAGCCTGGACCTGAAGACACAAGCGGTGGGCCCTGGCCCGCCGCTTGTGCTTTCCTTCTGCCGAATCGACGTTTTACTGCTGACGAGACTTTTATGCTGGATCGCTGGACCATGCCCAGAACCCAGGCGCCCCTGGCGCCTCTGGTCAAGATGCTGGAGCGCTGCAAGGTAACGCCTGATCAGGTGACTCTAGTGGGATTTCTTATCGGCTTGCTGGCACTGCCGCTGCTGGCCGTTCAGGCCTATGGATGGGCGCTGGCGGCTATCCTCCTCAATCGACTCGCCGATGGCCTGGACGGGGCGCTGGCGCGCCGTCGGGGTACGCCCAGCGATGCCGGGGGATTTCTCGATATCGGGCTGGACTTCGTCTTCTACGCCGCCGTGGTGCTCGGTTTTGCCCTGGCCGACAGCGAGCGCAATGCCTTGCCGGCAGCGCTGCTGCTGTTTGCCTTTATCGGCACCGGGACGTCCTTTCTGGCCTTCGCCATCATGGCGGCGCGCCATGATCTCGAGCGCCCACGCTTCCAGCGCAAGGCCTTCTACTATCTGCACGGCCTGACCGAAGGTACCGAGACCGTGCTGGCGCTGGTGGCCTTTTGTCTGTGGCCGGCGCACTTTCCTGTGCTGGCAGGGCTGTTCGCCGCGGCCTGTCTGCTGACCACCGCCACTCGGCTATGGGGCGGCTATCATACCCTCAGGGCAATCGAGCGAGGCGCTGGCGTCGAGGACAGAAGCTGATCCCCGGTCGTGGCTCGCGAGGCGAGGGGTCTTTTATCAGACGTGATACTCAGACACGCGAAAGGGCAGCCTGGGCTGCCCTTTCTTTTGACCATGCCGGCACTTGATCATGCATGCTCGTGGTGCTTCCGACGAGCGTAGCGCTGATCAGTGCTCGTGGCCGCCTTCGCCGTGCACGTGGCCGTGCTCGATTTCTTCCTGGCTGGCTTCACGGACTTCGGCGATCTCGACGTCGAAGTTCAGGTTCTGGCCGGCCAGCGGGTGGTTGCCGTCGACGGTGACGGTGTCGCCTTCGACCTGGGTCACGGTGACCATCAGCGGACCGCCCTGGGTCTGCGCCTGGAACTGCATGCCCGGCTCGATGCTCTCGACACCCTGGAAGGCGTCACGCGGCACTTCCTGGACCAGCTGCTCCTGTACTTCGCCGTAACCTTCGGCGGGGGCAACCTTGGCGTTGACCTTGTCGCCGGCGGCCTTGCCTTCGAGTTCCTTTTCCAGACCCGGAATGATGTTGCCGGCGCCGTGGAGGTAGGTCAGCGGCTCGCGGCCTTCCGAGCTGTCCAGCACTTCACCTGCATCATTGGTCAGGGTGTAGTGGAACGCGACAACGGAATTTTGCGCAATTTGCATTGATGAACCTTTGGTGAGTGCGTGTGAGGACGCATGGTAACGCGTGGGTGCTGGGGCTGTCAGGGGCGTGGGACATTTTTCACCTTGTGTGGTCATATCCTGAACGGTATTCACGCGCGCCCTCTGCCACCTTCGGGTTGTTGCGCAGTATCGGTGGTGGGGATACCCTCTTGTGAGATTTTTCGATTCTGCCTTTCACGCTTTTCTTGCGGAGCTGAACATGACGCTATTTGTGATCTGGGTGCTGGCCTTTGCGGTACTGCTGGCGGTGATGATCAAGGCCTGGGACAAGGGCCTGAGCTGTGCCCTGGGCAGCCTGCTGCCGGCGGTACTGCGCAGTGACGATGACCAGTGGATCTGGTGCCCCGCCCTTGCCGTGCTGGGGGCCACCTTCATCGTCTTCCCCATCGATATGCTGATGACACTGCTGGTGATCGGCATCATCGCCCTGGTGGGCTGCAAGCTGGGCTGCTGGGTGATGGGCAAGGTCCACTAGTTCGGTGACGACGTGAATCACCTGGCCTTCTCCAGGTGATCACCGAAAGGGCCCTGAGGCGGATACGCCTCAGGGCCCTTTGTATATAACGCAGAGAGTATGTAACGCAGAGATGTTTGCGGGGGAGCGAAGCGCTGTTGTCGCTTACAAGGACAAGCCCCTTTCTCGAGCGCTTTCGTCAAGCCCTCAGTAGGGGGCAACACTCTGACGTGAACCGCTGCCGATCAGGCGAACACGCTGCCCCACCTGGAAGGCCTGGTCTGCCTTCTGCACGACGACCACGGTCTGGCCGCTGTCCTTGCGAATCTCCATCTCCCAGGCGTCGGTGCGGTTGACGCCTTTCTCGATCTGGTTGCCGGCCACGGCGCCACCGATGGCACCTGCGGCGGTGGCGATGGTGCGACCGGAGCCGCCGCCGACCTGGTTGCCGAGCAGGCCACCGATCACCGCGCCACCACCGGTGCCGAGGATGCCGCCGGCGGAGCTTTCACCCTGGATCTGGACGCGACGCAGGGCGGTGATGGTGCCGAACTGCACGTTCTGGGCGGTCTGTGCCTGGTTGCCAGAATAGACGTTACCCGAGTACTGGTTGGTGGCGGTGCAGCCGCCAAGCACCACGACGCTCAGCGCCAGGACAGGAAGGATGGATGTTTTCATGGCGATTCTCCTTGAATGTCTTCTGCGCCGAATTCTGAACGCATCGGTTCGGGTCACATTTGCTTTTGGTAGTACCGCACCAAAGTTCGCAAACGCTGTTCGAAAATAGTGTAACGCCTGTTTGGAGGCTTTGACAGGGCGATGGTTCCCCGGGTCCAACGATGATCGGGTCTCGTCCGTCTCATGGTAGCCGTCCGCCTGTCTCCCTTGTCGCCCCGCGACTGCCACTAAGTCGCGCCGACAGCGCTTTCCTGACATTCATCATATGCCGAACCGGACCTGCCAGGCCAATGGGCATCGGAGGGGGTCGCATGGCTGCAGTTGTCGGCCTCGCTGGAGCCAGACGTGTTAGTTCGAGAGTAGGCGGTTGCCAGGGAAGAAGGAAAGGCTGGCTTGGCAGAGCAAGATCACGGACAGCAAAAAGGGAGGCCGACGGCCTCCCTTGCTTACAGTCACAGGGCTCAGTGTCTGGGCTCAGTGACTGGGTGCCGCTGGCCCGCGATCCTTAGCCGAACTGGTTCATGGTGTTGTCCTTGCCGCCGGCCTTGAGTGCCGCGTCGCCGTGGAAGAACTCCTTGTGGTCGTCACCGATATTGGAGCCGGCCATGTCCTGGTGGCGAACGGTGGCGATACCCTCGCGGATCTCGCGGCGCTGCACACCCGCCACGTAGGCCAGCATGCCCTCGTCGCCGAAGTAGCCCTTGGCCAAGTTGTCGGTAGACAGGGCGGCCGTGTGGTAGGTCGGCAGGGTGATCAGGTGGTGGAAGATACCTGCCTCGCGGGCGGCGTCACGCTGGAAGTTGCGCGTCCACTCGTCGGCCAGTTGGCCAAGCTCAGTGTCGTCGTAGCGTGCATTCATCAGGTCGGCACGCTCGTAGGCGGAGACGTCCTTGCCTTCGGCTTCCCAGGCGTCGAACACCTGCTGGCGGAAGTTCAGCGTCCAGTTGAACGACGGCGAGTTGTTGTAGACCAGCTTGGCGTTGGGCACCGCCTCGCGGATGCGGTTGACCATGCCGGCGATCTGGCCGACGTGGGGCTTTTCGGTCTCGATCCACAAAAGATCGGCACCGTTCTGCAGGCTGGTGATGCAGTCCAGCACCACCCGGTCTTCGCCGGTGCCAGGCTTGAACTGATAGAGGCCGGAGGCGAGACGCTTGACCTTGACCAGCTTGCCGTTCTGCTTGATCACCACGTCGCCGTTGTCGATATCGGAGGCCGAGGAAATCTCTTCACCGTCGAGGAAGCTGTTGTACTGATCGCCCAGGTCGCCTGGCTCGTTGGTGACCGCGATCTTCTGGGTCAGGCCGGCACCCAGGGAATCGGTACGGGCCACGATCACCCCATCATCCACGCCCAGTTCAAGGAAGGCGTAGCGTACGGCGTTGATCTTGGCGATGAAGTCCTCGTGGGGCACGGTGACCTTGCCGTCCTGGTGGCCGCACTGCTTCTCGTCGGACACCTGGTTCTCGAGCTGGATACAGCAGGCACCGGCCTCGATCATCTTCTTGGCCAGCAGGTAGGTGGCCTCGGCGTTGCCGAAACCGGCGTCGATGTCGGCGATGATCGGCACGATGTGCGTTTCGTGGTTGTCGATCTGGTTGGTCAGATCGTCGACCTTGGCGCTGTCACCGGCTTCCTTGGCTTCTTCTCGGGCACGGAACAGGTGGTTGAGCTCCCAGGTGTCGGCCTGGCGCAGGAAGGTGTAGAGCTCTTCGATCAGCGATGCCACGCTGGTCTTCTCGTGCATGGACTGGTCGGGCAGCGGACCGAACTCGCTGCGCAGGGCGGCGACCATCCAGCCGGACAGGTAGAGGTAGCGGCGCTTTGTGTTGCCAAAGTGCTTCTTGATGGAAATCAGCTTCTGCTGACCGATGAAGCCGTGCCAGCAGCCCAGTGACTGGGTGTAGTTGGCGGTGTCGGCGTCGTAGGCGGCCATGTCCTCGCGCATGATGGCGGCGGTGTAGCGAGCGATGTCGAGACCAGTGCGGAAACGGTTCTGCACGCGCATGCGGGCGGCGCTTTCCGGATCGATGTTGTCCCACTTGCCGCGCTGGGCTTCACGAAGCTGGGTCAGGGTCTTCAGTTCTTCACGAAAGGTCATGATCGGGCCGTCCTGATGTTGAATCGACTGTTTGGTTCGACGTTCTGATACGACTTGCCTGGCATCCATGGTGAGGGGCGGTGTCGGGGCGGTCGCTTTCGACCGGCCTTTGGCTCCAGTGGCTTGCAGGCTCTTGCGGTTGGCGTCATTGCAAGAGGATCGACTGCTCGCCATGCCATGCTGCACCTGCGAAGTGTAGTCAGGTTCCTGCACCTTGGCCGAGAAGTCTTTACGGCCTTGGTCGAATCTTGGCGGAACGGTAGAGGTCGACTACAAAGTGAGCGATCTGACTCGCCATCGAGGTCTGTCCGCTGCGCCATGGTAGTGACTATGGCCCACAGTGGCGGGGGTTCGCCATTGGTACTTGGGGGGACAAGGCGTTGTAGTCCGACTACAGGAAAGCGCCGCAGAGGCACATTCCTGTAGTCGAGTTTCCTGAACGGAGGAGTTGACGGAGAGGTCAGTCGTTCAGGGAGAGGGTCATATTGCGATGCGGAATGCCGGCGTCGAGGAAGATATCTCCCTCGGCGCGGAAGCCCAGGGCTTCGTAGAAACCGAGCGCATGGGTCTGGGCGGCGAGCTCGACGCTCGAGTGACCACGCTGTCGCGCAGCCTCGATGGTGGCGCGCATCAGCGCCACGCCGACGCCGAGTCCCCGGGCTTCGGCAAGCACCGCGACGCGACCGATATGGCCATCGGGCAGCAGTCTCGCCGTACCCAGTACACGCTCGTCCTGGCGCGCCAGGAAATGCAGGCAGTCGGGGTCGAGGCCATCCCACTCTTCCTCGATCGGCACCTGTTGTTCGATGACGAAGACGCGATAGCGAATGTCACCGGCCGCTTCGCCCAATTGTTCCCAGCTTCCCTGTTCGATCACCACCTCAGGCATCGTCGTCCTCCATGTCGTCAACCGGCCAGCCAAGGCTGCCGGCGTCGAACAGCCGTGTCAGCACCTCGGCGGCGCCGGGGTAGTCGAGCAGCGAGGCGTCGAACTCGCCGCGGTTGGCGATCTCGCGGGCCAGCGCCAGATCGCAGTCGATGCCGTCGCCGTCGGCAAACAGGGTGGCCCGGTCGTCCGCCAGGGCGTGCCAGGCGAAGCGAGAGCCCGGCGCGGCCACCAGCACCTCGCCTTCCTGTAGTGCAGCAACAAGCTCGTCTGGCGCTGTCGGTGTCTCGCTGGGCTCGAGCTGGTCCACGTACTTGGGCTGGGTCATCACCCGGCCGAACCACTGGGCCATCTGGGCCGGATCGTCCAGGGTATCGAGGATCAGCTGGCGCATGCGTGACAGCGCCGCCTGATCGAGTTCGCCCGGGTCCTCGGCCGGGGTCATTCCGGCATCGCCGTAGCGGCGAGAGGGGGGTTGCTGCTCACCCAGGTAGTCGGCGAAGGAGGTGATCGCCTCGTCCGCCGAGGGGGCGCGAAAGCCCACCGAGTAGGTCATGCAGTCATCGCTCTGACTGACCCCATGGTGCGCCCAGCCGGGGGGCAGGTAGAGCATGTCGCCGGGCTCCAGCACCCAGTCCTGTTCGGCGTTGACCTCGAAGGTCTCGAGGATACGCAGGTCGATGCCGCGCACGATGGGTGCGTCATCGGCCACCTTGCCGCCAAGCTGCCAGCGGCGCTGACCGCTGCCCTGGAGCAGGAAGACATCGTACTGGTCCAGGTGCGGGCCGACACTGCCCCCCGGAGGCGCGTAGCTGACCATGATGTCATCCAGGCGCCAGCGCGGCAGGAAGGTGAAGTCCTCCAGCAGGGCGGCGACCTCCGGCACATAGTGATCCACCGCCTGTACCAGCAGGGTCCAGTCGCGCTCCGGCAGGCGGGCGAAGGTGGCCTCGTCGAAGGGGCCGTGGCTGACCTGCCAGGGTCCGTCGGGGCCCTGTTCCTCGACCAGGCGTGCCTCGATGTTGTCCTCGCAGGCGAGCCCGGCCAGTTCGTCTGGCGTCAGCGGGTTGTCGAAGTCGGGGAAGGCGCCACGGATCAGCAGCGGTTGCTGTTGCCAGACATCGCGCAGGAACTCTGCCGATGTCAGGCCGCCCAGCAGGGTGAGGGGGGTATCAGTTGACATGAGGAATCCTGATGGTGATTGGGAGTAGCGGGCTAGGTATCGGCCCCGGCCCCGAAGAGAGGGCTCCAGAAACGCCTCACCCCACCGATTGGCGGGGTGAAGCGGGGTTCTGTCAGCGGCTCCGGCTCAGTGCTGCGGCAGGGCGCGAGCCTGCTCGACGGCATTGCCGATGTAGTTGCCGGGGGTCAGCTGCTTGAGCTCTGCCTTGACCTCGTCGGGCAGTTCCAGGCCATCGATGAAGGCGGCGAAACCGGCCTGGTCGATGCGCTTGCCGCGGGTCAGCTCCTTCAACTTTTCGTAGGGCTTCTCGATGCCGTAGCGACGCATCACCGTCTGGATCGGCTCGGCCAGCACTTCCCAGCTGGCGTCCAGGTCCTCGGCCAGACGCTGGGGGTTGGCCTCGAGCTTGCCGATGCCTTTCAGCGAGGCCTGGTAGGCGATCAGGCCGTAGGCCAGACCGACGCCCAGGTTGCGCAGCACGGTGGAGTCGGTCAGGTCACGCTGCCAACGGGAGATCGGCAGCTTCTGGGCCAGGTGGGCGAGGATGGCATTGGCCAGGCCCAGATTACCCTCGGAGTTCTCGAAGTCGATCGGGTTGACCTTGTGCGGCATGGTCGAGGAGCCGATCTCTCCGGCCACGGTGCGCTGCTTGAAGTATCCCAGCGAGATGTAGCCCCAGACGTCACGATCGAAGTCGATCATGATGGTGTTGAAGCGACAGACCGCGTCGAACAGCTCGGCGATATAGTCGTGGGGTTCGATCTGGGTGGTATAGGGGTTGAAGGTCAGGCCCAGGCCTTCGACGAAGGTGCGGGCGTTGGCCTCCCAGTCGATGTCCGGGTAGGTCGCCAGGTGGGCGTTGTAGTTGCCCACGGCCCCGTTGATCTTGCCCAGTACCTCGGCGCTTTCGATCTGCTTGAGCTGACGGCGCAGACGGTAGGCCACGTTGGCCATTTCCTTGCCCAAGGTGGTGGGGCTGGCGGTCTGGCCATGGGTGCGCGACAGCATCGGCACGGCGGCGTGCTCTTCGGCCAGACGGGCGATCTCGTCGGCCACCTGGCGCATGGTCGGCAGCAGGCTGTCGAGGCCATCGCGCAGCATCACGCCGTAGGACAGGTTGTTGATGTCCTCGCTGGTGCAGGCGAAGTGCACGAACTCGGTGACGGCATGCAGCTCGGCATTGTCGGCGATGGCTTCCTTGATCCAGTACTCGACCGCCTTGACGTCGTGGTTGGTGGTGCGCTCGATGTCCTTGATGCGCGCCGCGTCGGCTTCGCTGAAGTTCTTGACCAGGCCATCCAGGAAGGCCGTGGCGGTGGCCGACAGTTCCGGCACCTCGGTGATCTGCGGGTGCGCGGCCAGGCGCTCCAGCCAGCGGATCTCGACGATGACGCGGGCGCGGATCAGGCCAAATTCGCTGAAGTGTTCGCGCAGTGATTCGGCCTTGCTGCCGTAGCGACCGTCGACGGGAGAGAGGGCGGTGAGAGCGGAGAGTTGCATGGCGGTTTTCCGGTACGGGTAGGAAAGGAAGATCGAGCGATCAGAGGGTGTCCAGGGCGCGCTTGAGGCTGCCCCGCTGGAAGATCAGCTTCCAGCGACGTCCGCCCTGCTGGTGCCACAGCAGGCCGAAGCGAATGCCGGAGAGCAGGCAGGCGCGGACCCGCTCCGGCATCATCCGGCTTTGCAGCAGCGAAGGGTCGCCCTGGACCACGATTCGGTTCTTGAAGGTGGAAAGCGTCTGCTGGTAGGCCTCGCCGAGGCTCGCCACGACGTTCTCGTGGGTCGGGCCGAAGTGTTCGGCCTGGCCCTGGATGCGGGTCAGGTGGGTGCCGAGCGCGTCCATCATGTCGGGCTGGGTGCGCAGCTTGTTCATCAGCAGCATCAGGCTGAAGCCGTAGCGCATCACCACCGGGTTGGCCTGGCGTCGGCCGAGCACTGCCTCCAGGGTCTCGAGCCCCAGGCGCAGATTGTTGGGATGCCCGCCATAGATGGATTCGAAGGTTGGCGGGTTGGTTTCCAGGGTGGCGGTGATCTGGGTGTCCCAGGCGCGGCTGTCGACCTGGCCGGTGCGCGCCAGCTCGTCGACCAGATGGGCGGCCTGAAATACGCCGGCCAGGGCGATCGCCTGGCGAGCCGCCGGGGACTCGGGGGCGCGGTGGATAGGTACCGAATCGGTCATGCCGCTCGCTCCTCGGCGTTCCAGGTGGACCGGATGACGCCGCCGCCGAGGCAGACGTCACCGTCGTAGATGACCAGCGATTGGCCCGGTGTCACGGCCCGCTGTGGGTCGTCGAAGTGTACCGCGACGCCGCCATCGGCCCGGGTCGTCAGCGTGCATGGCACGTCGTCCTGACGATAGCGGGTCTTGGCGCTGAAGCGCCCCTCGGCGCAAGGCGGCTCACCGGCGACCCAATCCATCGCCTCGGTGGCCAGGCTGTCGGTGTACAACAGAGGGTGATGCTTGCCTTGAACCGCGATCAGCACGTTGCGCTCGAGGTCCTTGCCGGCCACGTACCAGGGGTCTTCCGAATAGTTGGCGAGACCGCCGATGCCGAGGCCCTGGCGCTGGCCCAGGGTGTAGTACATCAGGCCCATGTGATCGCCGATGACGTCGCCGTCCGGTGTCTCGATGGTCCCCGGCTGGGCCGGCAGGTACTGCTTGAGAAAGTCGCTGAAGCGGCGCTCGCCGATGAAGCAGATACCGGTGGAGTCCTTCTTCTTTGCGGTAACCAGATCGTGCTGTTCGGCGATGGCGCGAACCTCGGGCTTTTCGATCTCGCCCACCGGGAACAGGGTGCGCGCGATGGCGGCTTCCGGCACGGCGTGCAGGAAGTAGCTCTGGTCCTTGTTGCCGTCGAGTCCCTTGAGCAGTCGCGGGCGGCCGTCGCGCTCGCCGCGGCGAACATAGTGACCGGTGGCGATCATCTCGGCGCCGAGCATCTCCGCGTAGTCGAGGAACACCTTGAACTTGATTTCGCGGTTGCAAAGGATATCGGGATTCGGTGTGCGTCCGGCCTTGTACTCGGCGAGGAAGTGCTCGAACACATTGTCCCAGTACTCGGCGGCAAAGTTGGCCGTGTGCAGGGGGATGTCGAGCTTCTTGCACACCGCTTCGGCGTCCGCCAGGTCTTCCATGGCGGTGCAGTATTCGGTGCCGTCGTCCTCATCCCAGTTCTTCATGAACAGCCCTTCCACCTGATAGCCCTGTTGGATCAGGCGGAGGGCGGAAACGGAGGAATCGACGCCGCCGGACATGCCGACGATGACTTTGCCGGTGGACGCTGACATAACGACTCTCGGAGTGGTGGGGCAAATGGGCGGTGATTATACACGAATTGCACCCGTCAACCGAAGCCTCAGCGTTCGTGCAGCACCTCCATCGGGAAGGTCTTGCCGGCCAGGGCGTCGCGGATGCGCTTGATCACCAGTGGGCTGCGCAGGCGGCCCTCGCGCTCCAGCGCCTCGACGTCCTCCAGGGTCAGCCAATGGATGGCCATGATATCCCGGTCCAGTTCGGTGCCCAGGTGGGCCAGCGCCATGCCGAAGAAGGCGTGGCTGTGGAAGGTCTTGCCGTCCGGGGCCTCGTACACGTACATGCCCAGGTAGTCGGTGATGCCGACCCGCCAGGCGGTCTCTTCGGCGACCTCGCGCAGGGCGCCGTCGCGGATGCGCTCACCGGGTTCCAGGTGGCCGGCGGGCTGGTTGAACAGGGTATGGGGGCCGCCACGGTCTTCTTCCACCAGCAGGAAACGACCGGCTCGTTCGACCACCGTGGCCACGGTCACGTAGGGGGTCCAGCGCATTATCGGCGTCTCCTTGTTGTAGGGGCTGAGCCCCGGGGGCGCTTTGGCGCGTGCAGCGTCTGGCGCTGCCATTGTCCCGGGGCCAGGCCGTCGAGCCGCCAGGGGCCGATGGCGACGCGTACCAGCCTCAGCGTCGGGTGGCCCACATGGGCGGTCATCCTGCGCACCTGGCGGTTGCGCCCCTCGCTGATGGTCAGCTCCAGCCAGCAGGTAACGGGATGGCGCTTCGGGTCCAGGGGCGGCGTGCGCTCGGGCAGCCCGCTGGTCGTCAGTCGCCGGACCTTGGCCGGCCGGGTGGGTCCATCCTTGAGAGTGACCCCTTCGGCGAGCGCCTTCAAGGCCCGATCGTCCGGCTGTCCCTCGACGAGCACTCGATACGTCTTCGGCTGCTTGTGGCGCGGGTGGCTGATACGATGAATCAACTCGCCATCGTCACTGAGCAACAACAGGCCTTCGGAATCGTAGTCGAGGCGGCCGGCCGGATAGATGTCCGGTACGTCGATCAGCGAGGCCAGGGTATTGCGTCCCTGGTCATCGGTGAACTGGGACAGCACCCGATAGGGCTTGTGCAGCAGATAAAGTTGACTCATGGGCGGGCTCGATGATCTGGCTCGGAAGGCGTGGCGGCGGGCCGTTTAGGCCTTTTCCAAAGATTGTCGACAAAGCCTACTCCGGGCGCGGGGGGTAATGCTATACTCCGCGCTCCACTGAATAGACCTGACAGGGGAGTTCTCAATGGGTTTCCAGAAAATTGTCGTCCCTGAGGGCGGCGAAAAGATCACCGCCAACGCCGACAACAGCCTGAACGTACCGAATAATCCGATCATTCCCTTCATCGAGGGTGACGGTATCGGTGTCGACGTGACCCCGGCGATGAAGATCGCCATCGACGCCGCTGTGCAGAAGGCTTACAACGGCGAGCGCAAGATCCACTGGATGGAAGTCTACGCCGGCGAGAAGGCCACCCACGTCTATGACGCGGACACCTGGCTGCCGGAAGAGACCCTGGAAGCGGTCAAGGACTACATCGTTTCCATCAAGGGCCCGCTGACCACGCCGGTCGGTGGCGGCATCCGTTCACTGAACGTGGCGCTGCGCCAGAAGCTGGACCTGTACGTCTGTCAGCGCCCGGTGCGCTGGTTCGAAGGCGTGCCGAGCCCGGTCAAGAAGCCTGCCGACGTCGACATGGTCATCTTTCGCGAGAACTCCGAAGATATCTACGCCGGCATCGAATGGAAGGCCGGTACCGCGGAAGCCGACAAGGTCATCAAGTTCCTGCGTGAAGAGATGGGTGTCACCAACATCCGCTTCCCCGAGAACTGTGGCATCGGCGTCAAGCCGGTCTCCATCGAAGGCACCAAGCGTCTGGTCCGTCAGGCCCTGCAGTACACCATCGACAACGACCGCGAGTCGCTGACCCTGGTGCACAAGGGCAACATCATGAAGTTCACCGAAGGCTCCTTCAAGGATTGGGGCTACGAGCTGGCCAAGGAAGAGTTCGGCGCCGAACTCCTCGATGGCGGCCCCTGGATGACCTTCAAGAACCCGAAGACCGGCAAGGACATCGTGGTCAAGGACGTCATCGCCGACGCCATGCTGCAGCAGATCCTGCTGCGTCCGGCCGAATACGACGTCATCGCCACCCTGAACCTGAACGGTGACTACCTGTCCGACGCCCTGGCGGCGGAAGTGGGCGGCATCGGCATCGCGCCGGGCGCCAACATCTCCGACACCACCGCCATGTTCGAGGCGACCCACGGCACCGCGCCGAAGTACGCCGGCCAGGACAAGGTCAACCCGGGCTCGCTGATCCTCTCCGCCGAGATGATGCTGCGCCACATGGGTTGGGTCGAGGCCGCCGATCTGGTGCTCAAGGGCGTGGAGAAGGCCATCAGCAAGGGCGAGGTCACCTACGACTTCCATCGCCTGATGGAAAACGCCACGCTGTTCAAGTGCTCCGAGTTCGGTCAGGCCGTCGCCGACAACATGTAAGCGACGTACCGATCGTCCGATGACAGCGTCTGGTGCCGGTGATCGCTATCGCCCGTACCGGCTGTTCATCGCGGCGCTCTGAAAAGGCCCTCGCCCGCTCGGGCGGGGGCTTTTTGCTTTGTACGTTTTTTGCGTGAAAGCGTCCGTCGGATTTCCGATAATGGGAGACGGAACGGAACCCTGCCGCGCCGCCGACGTCCAATGCTCGACGCGGGTGGGCGCAGGCACCCGATTGACAGTGTGAGGCCTATGTTCAACGCAAGAGAGGAGGATCCTGTCTGGATCCGCGCCCCCTTCGCCGGAATGACCCGTCCGCCCAGTGAGCCGGGCGAGCAGGATGACGGTGATCTGGCGACCCAGGAGGCTGACCCCGAGGTGGCCAGGCCACCCATGTATAAGGTTGTCTTGCATAACGACGACTTCACCCCCATGGAGTTTGTGGTGGAGGTGCTGCAGACCTTCTTCCATCTGGACAGCGAGACCGCCGTGCAGATCATGCTGACGGTCCACAGCCACGGAAAGGCAACCTGCGGTGTCTTTACCCATGACATCGCCGAGACCAAGAGCCATCAGGTCAACGAGTATGCGAGAGAGTGCCAGCATCCGCTGTTGAGCGATATCGAGGCAGCGGACTGAGACGGGTCGATATCGGATCGCCCTGACAGTGCTGCCGCTGGCGGCGACGAGTGGTCACAGATCCGCACAAGCCGGCCCCGCGTTAACGAGAGACGGCTGCTGCGTTGACGAAGAACTTGCAACGGCGCCATTTGTACCCGATGTTGATGGTGCCGGACCACAAAAGATCCGATGCAAGCCCTATGCGGCGAGAAGGGGACTGCCATGCTGAGCAAAGAACTTGAACTGACCCTGAACACGGCCTTCACCGTGGCGCGTTCCAAGCGCCATGAGTTCATGACCGTGGAGCACTTGTTGCTGGCGCTTCTGGATAATGCTTCAGCATCAGATGTGCTGCGTGCCTGTGGGGCCAATCTCGACAAGCTGCGGTCCGACCTGCAGGATTTCATCAATTCCACCACCCCGCTGATTCCGGAAGACCAGACCGAGCGCGAGACCCAGCCGACGCTGGGCTTCCAGCGAGTGCTTCAGCGGGCCGTGTTCCACGTGCAGTCTTCTGGCAAGAGCGAAGTGACCGGTGCCAACGTACTGGTTGCGATCTTCTCCGAGCAGGAGAGCCAGGCGGTCTACTTCCTCAAGCAGCAGAACGTGGCACGGGTCGATGCGGTCAACTACATCGCCCACGGTATCTCCAAGGTCACCGGCCACGGCCAGAGCCCGTCTTCGGCGGCTCCCGAGGCCGAGGACGCCGAGGAAGCCGGCAGCGAGGCCGGCGGCAATCCGTTGACCGGTTTTGCCACCAACCTCAACGAGCAGGCCCGCATGGGCAAGATCGACCCCCTGATCGGGCGTGATCACGAGCTCGAGCGGGTGGTGCAGATTCTGGCACGGCGGCGCAAGAACAACCCCTTGCTGGTCGGTGAGGCCGGCGTCGGCAAGACTGCCATCGCCGAGGGCCTGGCCAAGCGCATCGTCGAGGAAGACGTGCCCGATGTGATCGGCGACGCCGTGGTGTACTCGCTGGACATGGGCGCGCTGCTGGCGGGTACCAAGTATCGTGGTGACTTCGAGAAGCGCTTGAAGAGCCTGCTGGCGGAACTGCGCAAGCTGCCCAACGCCATCCTGTTCATCGATGAGATCCATACGGTGATCGGCGCCGGTGCGGCGTCCGGTGGAGTGATGGACGCATCGAACCTGCTCAAGCCGCTGCTGTCCTCCGGCGAGCTGCGCTGTATCGGCTCCACCACCTTCCAGGAATTCCGCGGTATCTTCGAGAAGGATCGTGCCCTGGCACGTCGTTTCCAGAAGGTCGATGTGATGGCCCCCTCGGTCGAGGACTCCATCAAGATCCTCAAGGGGCTGCGTTCACGCTTCGAGGAGCACCACCAGCTCAAGTACACCGACGCCGCGCTGGACAGCGCCGCGCGGCTGGCGGATCGCTACATCAACGACCGCTTCCTGCCGGACAAGGCCATCGATGTCATCGATGAGGCCGGTGCCCACCAGCGCCTGTTGCCGCCGGAAATGCGCGTGGACACCATCGACGTCGATCAGGTCGAGGCGGTGGTCGCTTCCATCGCGCGGATTCCGCCGAAGAGCGTATCCAGCTCCGATCGCAAGCTGCTCGAGAACCTGGATCGCGATCTCAAGATGCTGGTGTTCGGTCAGGATGAGGCCATCGACAGCCTGGCGGCGGCGATCAAGCTGTCCCGCGCCGGGCTCAAGTCGCCGGACAAGCCGGTCGGCAGCTTCCTGTTCGCCGGCCCCACCGGCGTCGGCAAGACCGAGGTGGCGCGTCAGCTGGCCCATATCATGGGGGTCGAACTGCTGCGCTTCGACATGTCCGAGTACATGGAACGGCACACGGTTTCGCGGCTGATCGGCGCACCTCCTGGCTATGTCGGCTATGACCAGGGTGGTCTGCTGACCGAGGCGGTCACCAAGCAGCCCCACTGCGTGCTGCTGCTCGACGAGATCGAGAAGGCGCACCCCGAGGTCTTCAACCTGCTGCTGCAGGTCATGGACCACGGTCGTCTGACCGACAACAACGGGCGCGAGGCGGATTTCCGTCACGTCATTCTGATCATGACCTCCAACGCCGGGGTCGAGATCGCGACGCGTCGCTCGATCGGTTTCCAGACCCAGGACCACTCCACCGATGCCATGGAGGCGATTCGCAAGACCTTCACGCCGGAGTTCCGCAACCGTCTGGATGGCATCATCCAGTTCGCGTCGCTGGCCAAGCCTGTCGTACGCAATGTGGTCGACAAGTTCCTGGTGGAACTGCAGGCCCAGCTCGACGAGAAACGGGTGCAGCTCGAGGTGGACGACGAGGCGCGCGATTGGCTGGCGACCATGGGTTACGACCCGGACATGGGCGCCCGCCCCATGGCGCGACTGATCCAGGAAAAGCTGAAGAAGCCCCTGGCCGAGATGATCCTGTTCGGCGATCTGGCCGAGCACGGTGGTCTGGTGCACGTCAGTCTGGAGGACGGAGAGCTTCACCTGTCCACCGACGTGGAGATGGCCGACGCGCCTTGAGTGTCGAGGCAGGCTACTGGGGTGTGGCCAAGCCTGAAGCCTGCCTGTTGGGCCTGCCTGCTGAGACTACCAGCAAGTTGGTTGTTTCGACTGGTCAGGATGTGGAACTACGCGACGCCCCGTCAACGACGGGGCGTCGTCGTTTGTATCCAGCAGGGTCTGGACGGCAACAGCCGTGCGAGTCCCCGGTAGCGGGTCGTTGCCCGGCTTTTGGACGAGGCGGTGCCGCCCTGCTGCGTCAGGCAAAGCAGGGCTGGTGCTGCACCAGAGTCTTGCTGTCTTGCGAAAGGGGGCTGCGCTTGCCGGTGGGGTGGGGCGCGCCGCTAAGGCGCGTTACCGGCAAGTAGCGTCGGCGCTGAAGCGCTGACGCCGGCCGTTCTCAACGGGAACGGTAGACGATGCGACCCTTGGACAGGTCGTAGGGAGTCAGCTCGACCTTGACCTTGTCACCGGTCAGGATGCGGATGTAGTTCTTGCGCATCTTGCCCGAGATGTGGGCGGTCACCACGTGGCCGTTTTCCAGTTCGACCCGGAACATGGTGTTGGGAAGGGTGTCGACGACCACGCCTTCCATTTCGATATGGTCTTCGCGTGCCATATAGGCGAATCCTCGCTGGTGAAATCGAAAAGATGCCTGACCTTGAGGCGTCACTGCCGTTACTGTGGTCAGGATAGCGCGATATTCTGCCGGATGCAGAACCAGATGGCAAAGGCAGATGGCAGGTTAGCTCTCAAGGATAAGCAAAGTTCACGATATTCTGCCGCTTTCCAGTATCCCCGGAGCCAGAGGGCAAAGGCAGATGGTCATTGATAGCAGGCTAGCCCCTCAAAGTGCGCGATATTCTGCCGCTCTCTAGAGAGCAGGGAACGTGCTTGAGCTATCTGGTTGGGCAGTTACTCGCTGTCGATCGGTACCAGGCGTCGCCAGAGCCGGCCATCCAGGCGCTCGAGGGGCGAGAAGCTGCTCTTGTAGCTCATCTTGCGGCACTCCTCGATCCAGTAGCCCAGATAGACGTGGGGAAGTCCCTTCAGGGATGCCATCTGGATCAGCGCCAGCACCGCCTGGGTGCCAAGAGAACGGCGCTCGAGGCTGTGGTCCGGGTCGAAGAAGGTGTAGATGGCGGACAAGCCGTGGCGCAGCTCGTCGAAGGCCGATACCGCTACCAGCTTTCCGTCCAGGCGCATCTCCAGCAGTCTCGCGTAGGGCTGATCGAGGCTCAGGAAGGTACGGTACTGCTCGTGACTCGGTGGGAACATGTCACCGTCATGGTGGCGCGTGCAGATATAGCGGGCGTAGAGGTCGTAGTGGCGGGAGTCGAACTGCGCCGGCACCACCTCGATGGTCAGGTCGGCATTGCGCCGCATCAGGCGTCGCTGGGTGCGATTGGGGCTAAAGTCCGCTACCGGGATTCGCACGGAGATGCAGGCGTGGCAGCCTTCACAGTGAGGGCGGTAAAGATGCAGACCGCTGCGACGGAAGCCAAGTAGCGTAAGCGCGTCATATACGCCCTGTCCCGGGGATTCCTTGGGATCCAGGAACAGGGTGGTCGCTTCCTTGCCCGGCAGATAGCTGCAGGCGTGCGGCACAGTAAGAAAGAACCGCAGGTCGCGTACGGGTTGACGCGGTGTATTGCTGCTCAAGGCTGCCGTCTCCCTGTCGGATGGCATCGAGTGATGGATCAGGCGTTGGTATGGGTCGTGTCAATGGTGGTCGTCATACATGGCCTTCTGATACCAGGTCATTCACCGATGCCGGTGAATGACCATGCCGGCGTCGTCAGGCTGTCTCTGTCCAGATCATCCAGCCACCTCTCAAGATAGCCGATGAAGGCTGATCGAGCGATACCTCGAGCGCCGAGGCTGGCCAGGTGGGGCGTGTGCATCTGGCAGTCGATCAGACGCCCGCCGCCGGCCGCCATGGTGCGGGCCAGATGCACCAGGGCGATCTTGGAGGCGTCGGCCTCGCGGCTGAACATCGATTCGCCGAAAAACACCGGTCCCAGGGCGACACCATAGAGCCCGCCGACCAGCCGGTCGTCACGCCAGATTTCCACCGAGTGAGCGATCCCCTCCCGGTGCAGGTCGCAGTAGGCGTCACGCATTTCATCGGTGATCCAGGTGCCTGACGCATGACCATCGTTGCGCGGTGCAGCACAGGCATCGATGACGGCGTCGAACGCCTGGTCGGCGGTGGCGCGAAAGCCCCCGTTTCGCAGTCGTTTGGCGAGGCTTCGACGCACGCGTAGC
Source organism: Halomonas sp. MMSF_3323 (assembly GCF_030733595.1). Classification (NCBI taxonomy): domain Bacteria; kingdom Pseudomonadati; phylum Pseudomonadota; class Gammaproteobacteria; order Oceanospirillales; family Halomonadaceae; genus Halomonas; species Halomonas sp. MMSF_3323. Next base: position 137,281 of record NZ_JASHIT010000010.1, read on the forward strand.
TCTTCGGGGTGCAACACCATGCGCGGATCGGGGCTCCACCAGAGAATCGGCTGGTCGTCGCTGTACCAGGGGAAGATTCCGCGGCGGTAGGCCTCTATCAGCCATTCGGGAGATAGCCCGCCGCCAGCGGCCAGCAGGCCGTCCGGGTCGTCGAGGGCAATATCGACCGAAGGAAAGGTCACAGGATGTTCGTTGAGCCAGGGCAGCATGGGGCTCCCTTTGCAATACCGGGTGGAAGATGGGGCAGTGTGCCCCCAGCCCGCGCTTCGCTCAAGGTATGCTGGGCCTATTCGCTCACCGGCTGGCTCGGTATCATGACCGCCAGTCAGAAGGATGGAAGACGCCGTTATGGCGCAAGGGGAAGGCCGTTTGAGTGCCAACAAGAAGTCCATGTCGTCGCGCGCGACGGCGGCAGCCGCCAAGGAGACCGCCCGCAAGGTCGGGTTGCGTCTGCATGGCTCTGCCAGGGAAGGTGTGATCATCGTACTGCTGGCTGCCTGTGTATTCCTGCTGCTGGCACTGTTCAGCTTCGAGCCGGCGGACCCCGGCTGGTCGAGCAGTGGCCCCGAGACCGCGGTGGCCAACTGGATGGGCCCCATCGGGGCCTGGCTCGCCGACGTGCTGTATTCGTTGTTTGGCATCAGCGCCCTGTGGTGGCCAGGCATGCTGGCGTTTGCCGCCTGGTATCTGATCCGTTCCCGTCGAGTGGAGTTCGAGTGGGATGCGACCGCCCTGGCCGTGCGCTGCGGCGGGCTGATTCTGCTGCTGCTGGGGTGCACCACCCTGGGGGCGCTCTACTTCCATCAGCCCGACAGCGTGTTGCCATACTCCACCGGTGGCATCCTCGGGGTCGGGCTGGTCGGCGCCCTGCGGCCACTGGTGGGCGTCGGCGGAACAGGTCTGCTCGCCGTTGTCGCTATCCTGGGCGGAATGCCGCTGTTTACCGGGCTGTCCTGGCTCAATGTCATGGACGAGGCGGGCCACCGTTGTCTGTTGCTGGAACGCTGGCTCAAGTCCCGCTTCACGTCGTCTAAAGACGAGGACGACGCAGGGCAGAGCGCCGACCAGCACAGTGAACCTGAGCCCAGGGCCAAGGCGTCATCGCCGATCGACAGCGAAGATGGCGAGGAAAGCGATACGACGCCCCGGCCCTCCTTGTGGCAGCGCCTGCGCGGCAAGGGGACTCCGACCGACCTGGATGAGGCCGCGGGGTCGTCCATGGGCGACGACGGCAACACCGATATTCCCTGGGACGTGGCGGAATCCACGCCGTCGGCCAAGCAGCCTGGCGCTGCCTATACCGAACGCTTTGCCGAGGCCGCGCCTCGCCGCCGCCATCAAGGTAGCGTTCAGGACGGCACCACAACGCCGCGGGACACCCGTCCCACCGAACCTGAGGGTGGTCGGCGAGAGCCTACCCTGGCCCCGGAGCCCACGGCTTCCAGAGAGCGGCGAGAGCCGACCCTGGGCGGCAGTTTTGCGGCAGAGGCACCTTCGGCGGCAAGGGCAGAAGAGCCGATGTCGCTGCGTGCTGAGAGGGATGCGCCGGTGCCTTCGCCTGAACGTGCAAGCGAGCCGAGCTCTTTAGAGGCCCCCGGAGCCGGGCCTACTGCTCAGGCACGCTCTCCACGGGCGCGCTCTTCACAGGCGCCCGAAGCCGCGCCAGCCGCGCCTAGCTCTTCTCAGGCGCCCGAAGCCGCGCCAGCCGCGCAGGGCTCTCAACAGGCGCGCTCTCCGCAGGCGCCCGAAGCCGCGCCAGCCGCGCCTAGCTCTTCTCAGGAGTCCGAGGCTGCGCCTTCTGCTCAGGCGCCCGAGGCTGCGCCGTCCGCGCCGGCGACTGGCGCTCCACAGGAGCCGCGTCGGGAAGAGCCCGCTCGCGGGGAGGAGCCGTCGAGCCACCAGACGCAGCCTCGTCGAGAGGAGCGTCGTGTCGAGGAAATCCCCGAGCCGGTGCTGCCTGATGATGGTGGCGCCCTGGCTGGCGGCGCCATCGCTGCAGGGGCGGGTGCCGGTCTGTTGGCGGCCACCCATGAGGCGCCGCGTAGTGTCTCGAGTCAGGCCCCCAGTTCTTCTCCCCGTCCGTCTTCTGCTGAGGACGCTGGTCAGCGCGTGCAGCAGGAAGCGGCCCGCAGCGACGCCGGCACGCCGGCCGAGCCTCCCCGGGCTGAGCCAGGTCACGACGCCGCGGGCGCGAATGTTGCCGGAGGCCACGACAGCGTGGGCGAAGGACGTGTGGCTACCGCCGAGCAAGCCCGTGAGGCCGCCGACAACGACGGCCCGACGCTGTGGACGGTAGAGCACCTGCAAAGCCAGCGTCCCGGTTTCGATGACCTGCCGGAACCCGACGGCGAGCTGCCAAGCCTCAGGCTATTGACCCCGCCGGAGCCGCATCAGCCCAACTACACCGAGCAGCAACTGGCCGACATGGCGGAGTTGCTCGAGATGCGCCTGCGCGAATACGGCGTCAAGGCCGAGGTCGTCGATACCTGGCCGGGCCCGGTCATCACCCGCTTCGAGATCAAGCCGGCAGCGGGGGTGAAGGTGTCCAAGATCAGCAACCTGGCCAAGGACCTGGCGCGTTCGCTGATGGTCAAGAGCGTACGGGTGGTGGAGGTGATACCCGGGCGTCCCACCGTGGGTATCGAGATCCCCAACCCCAATCGCGCGATGATCCGCCTGCGTGAGGTGATCGACTCGGACCGTTACCAGCACGAGGCCTCCGGTCTCACCATGGCGCTGGGTCAGGACATCGGCGGCGCCGCGGTGGTGGCCAACCTGGGCAAGATGCCCCACGTGCTGGTCGCCGGTACCACCGGCTCGGGCAAGTCGGTCGGGGTTAACGCCATGCTGATCTCGATGCTGCTCAAGGCGACCCCCGACGAGCTTCGGCTGATCATGGTCGACCCCAAGATGCTGGAGCTGTCGGTCTATGACGGTATCCCGCACCTGCTGGCGCCGGTGGTCACCGACATGAAGGAGGCCGCCAACGCCCTGCGCTGGTGCGTGGCCGAAATGGAGCGTCGCTACAAGCTGATGGCCGCCATGGGAGTGCGCAACATCGCCGGCTTCAACAGCAAGCTCGATGAGGCCGAGCGGGCCGGTGCCCAGGTTGCCGATCCGTTATGGGAGCCCCAGCCCTGGGAGATGCACCAGACCCCGCCGGTGCTGGAAAAGCTGCCCTACATCGTGGTGGTGATCGACGAATTTGCCGACATGTTCATGATCGTCGGCAAGAAGGTCGAGGAGCTGATCGCCCGACTGGCGCAGAAGGCCCGCGCCGCCGGTATCCATCTGGTGTTGGCGACCCAGCGTCCCTCGGTGGACGTGGTCACCGGCCTGATCAAGGCCAACATCCCCACCCGCATGGCCTTCCAGGTGTCGTCGCGGGTCGACTCCCGCACCATCCTCGATCAGGGCGGCGCCGAGAACCTGCTGGGCCATGGTGACATGCTCTACTTGCCGGCGGGCTCCGGTCAGCCGACCCGCGTGCACGGCGCCTTCGTCGATGACGATGAGGTGCACCGAGTGGTGGAAGACTGGAAGCGGCGCGGCGAGCCCGAGTACATCGACGAGATCCTCTCCGGTGGTGTTTCCGCCGATGCCCTGACCGGGCTCGAGGCCGAAGGCACCGGCGATGACAGCGACGCCGAGCAGGACGCCCTCTATGACGAGGCCGTGGCCTTTGTCACCGAGACGCGCCGGGCCTCGATCTCGGCGGTCCAGCGGCGCTTCAAGATCGGCTACAACCGTGCCGCACGCCTGGTCGAGGCCATGGAGATGGCCGGGGTGGTATCGTCCATGGGCAGCAACGGCGGGCGAGAGGTGCTGGCACCGCCGCCCACCGCAGGCTAACCCGATCGGCGCGACACTGTCTCC